>JAFCCM010000120.1 GCA_017610225.1 Candidatus Aenigmatarchaeota archaeon
CTCATTAAAGCTATAAATAAGTGACATCTATGATCATATAGTTCATTAAAAGTATGATAACCATCTGATATTTCCCCTGTGCTTTCCATAAGCCCTCCTAACGATTCACCTGACCTGCGGGGCGGCTTTTTGCCGTTAGCGTCAAGTGACTGGTTATGCCTATAGTTTGTACCAAATAATTCTTACCAATTTTTTACCTGTTAATTTCTTATAGACATAAATAAATAACCCTACAAATATAGGTGTAATAGTGAACCATCCATATCCACTATCGTGATTTTGGCATTCTATATATTCTTCAAAATTAGGATATTTCAATATAAATTTTGTCCTCCATGTCTTATAGCATAACACCTGAACTGAGCTGCCACTCACCAGCAGGACAAAGACGCATATGAGACTTTATATGATTGCCTTTTTCCACAATAATTGCCTATCTAATTTTCTAACAACTGCAATCCCATAATAAAAAGGTAGTGTAACTATTTCACATTTATCATTACAATGAAATCTAATAAATTCAGCAGTTTTATAAACTTCCCCACAATATTTTAACGATACATATTTTTCTTCAGGTGGATATGTATCATGTAATAAAATTAAACCATTATCATTCACTAAAGGAAATACTAAATCAAAATCTTTTAAACTTGAATTATAGGTGTGATTAGCATCTATAAATACCAAGTCAAATTTTTCATCTTTTTTATGATCATTTAAAAATTTTTCAGATGTTCCATGAAACCATATTAAATTTTTATTATTTTTTATAACTGGATAACAATCATTAATATCCACTGCATATGCTTTCCCTCTAACTAGTGGAGCGATTGCATTAAAACATCGTCCTCTTCTAATACCAAGTTCTAAGTAGTTATTTAGTGCACCCGCTGCATTTAAACCTAATGCTATAGATTTAATAATTTGTACATGTGCATTTTTTCCAAATGGCATTTTATTTTTCATTATCTTTCTCCTTTTATATATAAATCAATTCTTTTTTTCCAAGCTTGCCCCCATTTATCATCTAGAGGGTGATTTCTTGAAGCTTGTTTATGAGTGGTAAATAACTTTCCATTATAATGCCATTCACACATATGAGTTGGTTTTTGCATACAAAACTTTTTATGTTTTTCATTTTCAAAAGATAATTGACTTTTTTTAGATTTCATAGTTACAGGTTTCATAGAATTTCCAATAAGATTTGACTCTTTCATTATTTTAGAAAACTGATATCCAGTGTCACATTTAATAATTTCTCCTGGTTTTTTACCAAATAGTTTTGCTTCACTTTTAGATAATTTATATCTCAAAGGAGATTCTGACCCTTCTTTTATTTTTGGACAAAAATCTAAATTAACTTTATTTAGTATTTTAGATTTAAATGCTAAAAAATAAATCATTGGAAAATTTTGATATTTTAGAATATCATCATAAGCTGTACCAAAACAATCATATTTTTTTAATTCTTTTATAATAATGTCATCCCAGTCAGGATATAAAATAGCCATATCTGCATCAACAAAAATAATGTAATCATTTTCAATATATTCTAATGCTAAATTTAAAGCAATTCCATGATTCATAGAATTATGTCCGGTTGGTCCAGATTTTGCAACGCAATTATATTCTGCAGGTAATCTTTCAGCTCCAACTGATTCTATGCATTTCCAAACAATTTCATGTTTTCCGCTTAGAAATTTTTCTGCAGTATATTTTAAATACTCAGCATAATCAGAAGAATTTCTTGATATAAAAGTAAACAAATCTATTTTCATTTAACTTCCCTCTTTTTTAATTTATCTTCAATTTCTTTTAAATTTTCACAAGGTTTGCACTTACCACAATTAACAATAATTCTTTTTTTAATTCAGGTAAAAATTCTATTAATGATAGAGTTGAATCATAACCTCCTAACTATAATAATAAAGTCAATTCACCTTTTAGCATACTTTCTTCCTTTCCTTAAATTCACATTTTTTGAATAAAAGCTATCTTGTCTTTATAAATTTCAACCTTATCTATATTTTTCGTTATGTATTCTATTTGATCTTTATTTAAAATTTCACTTTTCAAAATGTTTGTATTTTTAAATTCTTTAATTATATCAATAAATTTTCTTTCTTCAACTTTAAATTTTTTATTATGACTTCTTTTGCAATTTAAATCTTCAACTATATAAAAACCTCCTGAAGAAAGGTGTGAAAATAAATATCCTAAAGAATATATTTCATCCTCAGAAACATGAGAACCATCATCAATTATAATTTTAAATTTTGTATTATTATATACTTTATACATTTGTTTTTCACAAACTTGATTAGCTATAAAACATTTTAATCTATTAATAGATAAAAATTCTTCAGGAAATTTTCTTATATCGACTGAATATAAATCATTATTTGGAAAATAATCTAACCACATTTTTATAGAAGCGCCTTTTCCAAATCCAATTTCTAATAATTTAAATTTTTCATTTTTAAAACTAGAAAAATATTTATTATATATTTTAGTATAATTATGTTTAATAGATCCTTTATCACATTTATATTTATCTGCTAATAAAGTTAAATCATCTAATTGTTTTTTCATTTTAAATTCCTTTATTAACAACTTTTTATAATAATAACATCAGATTGACATCCACCAAACCACCACTGTAGTTCAGAAAAAGTACTTAAACTTGAAACTATA
>JAFCCM010000047.1 GCA_017610225.1 Candidatus Aenigmatarchaeota archaeon
ATATTAAGTTCTTAAGTTTTTACTTACTATTAAGTAATAAGTTGATTGAATGATAGAGGTATTGATTCTTGGAATAGTTTTTACGGTTTGCTTAGCTGCTTTGGGAATAGTCACTTACTTATTCAATATGGAAAGAATCAGAAACAGGAAAATAATGGAAAGAGTCGATAAAATAGATATTAAACCTATCGAAGACAAAGTTAACAAAATTAAAGAGGAAGAGAACGAATACTTCAGAAAGTTGTTTGAGATGGAGATGCTTCTGGAGAATTACCGGAAGGCTGCTTTGATAATAGGTAATAAAGTCGAAAGTCTTGAGAAAAAGATGGAAGTAGTCGAAAAGTTACCTAAGGATTATGAAATGACTTTTCGTGATTTAACTAGGAAAGTTTTGGAGATGGATAATAAGTTTACTGATAAGTTTAAGATGGTTGCTGAGGCTGTTCTTCAGTTGAGGGATGAGAGAAAGGAATAACCGAAACATTTATATACTTCTTATTAACATATTATTAACATTGTGTTAACATGGTACAAGCTATAATAGACATCTCAAAAGATGCAAACAAAGTGTTGAATATAGTCAAAGCTAAGTATGATCTTAGAAACAAATCAGAGGCGATTAATTTAGTTACGATTGAATTTGGTGAAGAACTTCTGGAACCTGGGCTTAGACCAGAATTTATAGAAAAAATGGAAGTAATAGAAAAAGAAGGAACTATTGATATTGGTACTGTTGAAGATTTTAAGAAGAGATATGGTCTTGATTAGATGTATTCTGTTAGGTTAAAGAAACATGTTGATAAGATTTTCTCAAAGTTAGTTAAGAGGAATCCTAAACAGTTGAGAATAGTTCAGAAGAAACTTGAACAAATAGTTAAAAATCCTTATCATTTCAAACCTCTTAAAAGACCTTTACAAAACAAGAGAAGAGTTCATATAAATAGATCTTTTGTCCTTATTTTTTCGATAGATGAGAAAAGTAAAACAGTTATTCTGGAAGACTATGATCATCATGATAATATTTACAAGAAATAAGTTTACTGACAAGTTTAAGATGGTTGCTGAGGCTGTTCTGCAGTTGAGGGATGAGAAAGAATAAAATAGAAAAAATAAAGTTAAAAATCAATTCTTAATGGGTCTAAAGTCGGTCTATATAAATTTTTATCCACTCTTCTAAAATATTCCGGTTCTTATTCCCTTTCTAAATTATAGTTTCTGTCCTACCTAACTGATTAAGGAGAACCTGTTGTGGAACCTAATGAACTAAATCTATACTATCAGGTAAAAGTATATAAACATGAGAACATTTGTATGTTGGAAATTTACTCATAATTTTGCTTTAAATAAAAAGTAAAAAAATTAAATTCCACTTCTATAAAATCTAATACCCATTTCTATTACTTCTGAACCCCAAGATTCAAAACTTTCTTTAACACGTTTAATATCATATATACTTGGATTTTCTCTCAAAGATATTAAATCGCCTGCAAGATTTTTAGCAGTAAAAAATCTCCCCGTTCCTAAATGGCTATCATAACTTTCCTCTGACATTTAAAATCACCTACCCCTTAATAGTAATAACTACTATTTAAGCATTTCTATACTTTAGTCACTAAATAGAAGTAACACAATTTTCACTAAAAACCTTTATAAATCTTAACATTCAATCTAATCTAGTCCCATTTGAACTGCTTAATGCAGGAGGGAGGTTTATGGCAATAATAGAACAAATACAAAAACTAAGAGAATCCTCAAAAAAGAGAAAGTTCAGTCAAATGTTTGACCTAATTATAACACTCAAGGATTTAGATCTTAAAAAAACTGAAAACCAATTCGACGAGTTGTTAGTCCTTCCTAAAATTCCAGGAAAATCGTCTAAAGTAACGCTTTTCGCAGATTCTGTCAAAAAACTCGAGAATACAAAAATAGTTTCAGGACAAGACATAGAAAAACTCGCAGGAAACAAAAAAGAACTAAAAACAATGATTAAAGAAACATCAATCTTTCTTGCTGAGCCAAAACTAATGCCTGTAGTAGGTAAACATCTGGGTAAATTCCTTGCCCCGGTTGGAAAAATGCCTAAACCAGTTACTGGAAACATTGAAAAAACTGTTAAAGATTTCTCACGGGGAGTAAAGTTAAAGACAACCAAACAACCTATGTTCCAGTTATGTATAGGTTCTGAAAGTATGAAAGATGAGGATATTGCCGGAAATATCACTGCAGTACTAAACTTTCTTAAAACTAAACTTTCTGGGGGGAAAAATAACATTTCAACTGTTTATCTTAAATTGTCAATGAGTAAACCTATCAAACTTGAGGAATGGTAAAATGGTAAACCAAAAGAAAATAGACCAAATAAAAGAATTGACAGAACAAGTCAAGAAGTATTCAGTAGTAGGTTTACTAGATTTGTATAAGTTTCCATCCAATCCTTTACAGTCAATGAGAAAACGTCTAAGAGGACAGGCAGAAATATTCATGAGAAAGAAATGTGTTTTAGAACGTTCTATAGGGGGAGTGAAAGATAAGAAGGATTTGAAAAAACTCGTAGAAATAGAAGTTAAAAAACCTGCAGTCATTCTTACAAACATGAACCCATTTAAATTATTCAAGATTCTCATCCAAAACAAGTCACCAGCATATGCAAAACCAGGTGATATAGCACCAATGAACATACTAGTGCCAGCAGGTCCAACAACACTTCTAGCAGGGCCAGCGATAGGAGATTTACAAAGGGCGAAGATACCTGCGATGGTTCAGGAAGGAAAGATTCATGTAAGAAAAGACACTGTAGTTGCAAAAGAAGGGGAAGAAATCACACGGGAAGTCTCAAATATTCTCAAAAAACTTGATATTCAACCAATGGAGATAAGTATTAATCTTCTAGCCGCTTGGGAGAATGGAGTAGTATTTGGTAAAGATATTCTTGGAATAGATGAGGAAGAATACCTAAATAACTTAAAACTAGCTTATAATCATGCAATTAACCTTTCCGTGAACACAGGTTATCCAACTAAACAATCTATTGAATTAATGATAGGAAAAGCCTTTAGAGAAGCAAAAACTCTTGGAGTAGAATGTAATATTCTTGACAAAGGTGTTATTGAAGATATTTTAAAGAAAGCTCAAATTCATGCTCAAAGCCTAAAGAATAGTTCAGGTTTTAATGATTAAGGAGGTGTAAAAAGTGGAATATATATACAGTGCAATGTTACTAAATTCAGCTGGTAAAGAAGTTAATGAAGCAAACGTTAAGAAAGTAATAGATTCAACAGGTGCTAAAGCAGATGATGTAAAAGTCAAAGCATTAGTCGCTGCATTGGATGGTGTAAATATAGAAGAAGTCATCAGTAAAGCAGCAATGCCTGTAGCAGCAGTAGCACCGGTAGCAAGTGGAGAAGCACCAAAAGAAGAAAAGAAAGAGGAAGAATCAGAAGAACAACAAGAAAAGAAAGCAGAAGAAGCAGCTGGCGGACTCGCAAGCTTGTTCGGTTAGTTCTTTATTTTTTATTACTAACCTTTAATTAGTGTTTTTTCCAAGATTTAGTTAGGATGTAATCATGTACAAAAAAATTCATGTGTTTAGGGTAAAACCAGATCAGGATTTGTTAGAGTCTATTCAAGGATTCTGTGAAGAGAATGAAATAACATCTGGGATTATAATAGGGATGATTGGCTCACTAAAAGTTGCTAGTATTAACTATCTAAAGTCTCTCCCGGCGAATTACATCAACAAGAAGTATCAAGGTCCTATGGAGATTGCTTGTGCTCAAGGGACGGTTGGTAAATGTGGAGATGATTTAGTTGTTCATGTTCACTTGGTTGTCGATAATGAGGAAGAGACTAGAGCAGGACATCTTGCTAAAGGATCACTTATTTTTTCGACTGCTGAAGTAGTCATAGGAGAGTTAGAAGAACAGATTTCTAGGAAAAAGGATGATTATACTGGGTTGTTGGAGTTAAAGTAAAGATACAAAACCTTAAAAACCTAATATTCCTTAAGGTGATATGATGAACCCATTAATCGAGCTTACAAAACACATAAAAAACAAAGAGTTAAGGGAAAAAGTAGTTAAATTTATCGAAAATTCGGAATTATCAAATAAATACTTCAAAAAATATTCCAGAGAAAAACTCGAGAGAGCAGGCAGTATTTTTGGGGTATCTAGTTCGTCTATGGGTCCAGTTGAGAGAGACATTATCAACCACACGGTCCAAGTAACTGAAATGGTAATAGAATCTGCTAAACTCTTTGAAAAAAATTATGGTCTAGAATTGGATATGGATTCTCTAGTTGCTGCTTCGATAATACATGACTTGATGAAATCTTATGAGTTTCACAGGGATGAGGATAATGATCTTGTCCCTACAGGTATGCCTTTAGATCATACAATGCTTGCTGTGGCTGAACTATATAAACGAGACTTTCCAGAAGATATCATTCATATAGTAGCATCTCATCCGGGTGAGGCAGGAACAGTTTCACCTAGATCGTTTGAGGCATTGATATTTCATCATATAGACTCGACGTGTTCGGTTATTGAATATTATGTAGAAAACAAGAAGAAGATGGAGCAGAAGTTAATGCTTTTAAAAAAACAGGAGTTGTTAAGGTTAAATGAAGAACCCGAAGAATCTTAATCAGATGTTTGAAGAAGTAGAAAAAATCCTGAAAGAAATCAAGCCAAACGATGATATTTGTGTAATACATCATGATGATGCAGATGGCTGTACTTCTGCCGCTTTATTCTCAATCCTTATTAAAAATATAACAGACAGTTACCCAATTCTTTTCCCGATTAGAGGGGAGGAAAATGTTGGCAAAGGTATGATTAATCAGATGAAGATAATCAATCCAACTTATGTGTTTGTTTTAGATGTTACTGTTGATCCTAGGAAACTTAATATATTCAAAGGTTTTGTTCTTGATCATCACATGTTCGATAATATACCAACTGATTCAAGTATCTCTTACTTTAACCCAAGAGCTTTTGAAAAAGAAGACGAACAAGTTGTTCCTGTTTCTTATATGACTTATAAAATACTTACCGATATGTTCCCTGAAGAGAAAGTAGCATGGATTGCTGGTATAGGAATAACTGAAGATCATAGAGTGGAATTGTGTAAGGAAGTCTTTGAAAAAGTTAAGATAGAAAATCCAGAGTTATTTGATTCTGATGAGATTACCCAAAAAGTTGCTGAAAGTTCAATTTTTGGTCAATTTTGGGATATGGTAAGATCTGGAAGGATGATTAAAAAAATAGAGGGTGCAAGAGCGGCTGTGCTAGCTTTGATTGAATCCAAAGACAGACCGGATAAATTCATGAATGGATTAACGCAGCATTCTTTTGCTTTGAGAAAGTTTTATGATAGAGTTGCTTATGAAACAGAAGATTCTTTGATTGATGTTAAAAATAAGGCAAAATTCTACAATGACAAGAAAGTGATTGTTTATGAGGCTAGGAAGTCTGGGATTAGCGCTTTAACTTCTTTTATTTCTGATAAAATTAGACAAAAATATCCTGAATGGATTGTTTGTGTTATTGGTAGAGAGTTTGGTATGCAACATAAAAAAATAAGTATTAGATTAGAACAAACTGAAAGGAATGAGGATCTGATTTCTATTCTTGAGAAAGTCAAGGAGAAGGTTGATACTGTAAGAGGCGGGGGACATAAGTCAGCTATTGGTGTTTCTGTGAGTCAAGATAACTTGGATGAATTTTTCAGGGAATTTTTGGCTTCTGTTTAATTGAAAGGACGAATATAACACCTTCTTTTGTTAATTCATTCCAACTATACCCTTTCCAAAGGTAAGTATATCTTTACTACTATTTCTATGTAGGTGATAATTATGCATTGTACAAAATGTCATTCTCCGAGAACAATAAAATTCATAGATGGATTTGGAAAGGATAGAATATTTTGCAGGGAATGTCAAGAGAGTATGCTTATTACTGATATTATAGTTGCTCAAAAAACTATGGCTCAGTTTATTCAACCAAATTTAATTGGGAGGTGGAAATACAATGGAAATAGGAAGATTGGAAGCTTGCCTAATCCAAGATAGAAATGTCTTGAAGTGGAGAGTAAATATGGTTAAGAATGGTTTTATTTATGGGTGGATAAAGCCAGTCAGTTCTTAATTTTTTCTTTTTAGAACAAAAAATCCGTGATCTTTCTCATGTGGTTCTAAAGTAACAAAATCAGTGACATTAAAGAACTTTTCAAGTTTTTCTCTTTCTTGCCTATAAACTTCTGTTGGTCTTTTAGTGACATCTATACTTCTAGATTTGATTGCAATCATTGCAAATCCATCTGACTTTAGGAATTTTTTACAAGTTCTTATTAACACTTCAGATTGGTCTCTAATTGCTACATCAGCATAGACTAAATCAACTTGTTCAATCCAAGGAAAATCTTCTGGTTTTCTTGCATCTGCTAGTATTGGGACTATATTTTCTCTTTCTTTTGCTATTGGTAGTATTTCTCTTAATACACGGTCAGAGATTTCTATCCCATAAATTATTCCTTCTTTTTCGACTATGTCTGAGAAATGGGAACATGTTGTCCCTGATGCTACACCTAAATAAAGTATTTTCATTCCTTTTTTGAGTGGAAAATGATTCAATCCTTTATGTATTGCTGCTGCGGGTTTACTTCTTCTTGGATCCCAAGTTCTTAATTCTCCCTGTTTGGATTTGAGTAAAAATTCATCATAAACTTTTTTCCCTGGAATTAGATTCTTGGTACAGAGTCTGTCACCTAACCAAAATACATCTTCGAAATTATGCCTTTCTTTTTGTCTATTCCTTCTTTTTGACATGTTTATCCTCTAATGCTTCTTTTATTCTTTTATCTAGATCTTTTTTTAATTCTTCAGACTTATCTTCAGATCCATAATAATCTATTTTAAGTGCTATGGACATTTTTGATGCTAATATTCTTGCAATTTTTCCTCGTTTATTTCCTGGAGATTTTTGGACATTGGGGTGAGTGAAAAGAATTCCAAATTTCGGAGATTTTCCTCTACCTCTCAGATACCTGAACAATGCTTTTTCTGCTCCCATCAATTGAAGAGTTGAAGATGGTTTTTTTGCAAGTCTACCCATTCCACCACATAATGCTATTAGTCTTGCTCCAATAATTGGTGTAGCAAGTGCTGAGAAATTAGGTGCGATTTTTACCATCAATCTTTCAGTATACTTTTCCATATGTTCTCTGAGTTTGTATAATTCTTTTACTCTTGTAGCATATTCTTTTAGTAATTCCTCATCTTTTTCTGATAGGTCAATTCCCATACTTTTTTTAGTGATTTTTCCCAAATTTTCTTGTGGTATATTATCTCTTAGACCATAGTTTGATATTAACTTAACAAATCTTTCGTGTTTATCTTCAGTCTGTTCAAATTCAGGAAAGTGTAGACCATACCATTCTCTTAGCCTTGCGATGAAGATGTTGATTGACTTGTCTAACTCGTCTATAGCATTGACAGTTTGGATGATTATTTTATCTTTCTTCACAGTTTGTTTGACCTTTCTTCTTGTGAATTCTATTCCTATTTCTGTGAGGAGTTTATTTAATTGAATGTTAGAATAACCTAAATCTTTAGCGATTTTTCTGAAAGAAGATCTTACAATATCTGAATCTTCTATTTGGTATCCTTTCTTTTTTAGTCTTTCAATTAACTCTTTCTTAGTTTTTCCTGAATATTCTAGGTTATCGACTATCTTTTTGGCATCTTTTGGGAAGAGAATCTTGTCTATTACTTTCTCTTTCTCGTCGAGTGCGAATATACCCAAAAAGGTCTCTGTTATGTATGCTTTCATCTTTGAATGATTCTGTGTAGAGATTCAAATACTTTACTGTTTTTAAAGAAAAAAGAAAAAGAATGGTTACAATGGTCTTTTGTCTGTTAATAAACTTAAGTACTCTTTTGACTTTACAGAGAATTGGAACCACTTTTCTATATGTTGATGTAATCCTTTGTTTCTCTTTCCTGTTATCAGGATTATCCACCACTGTAGAAACATGCAAATACTTGCCCATATTCCCCAAATTCCTAATATGATTCCTAAGACCCAAACCATTACAATTCTGATAAATAATTCTAGTCTTGCCCCCATTGGTTCACCTAAAGATAATTAGAAAAAGGAGAATTTAAATTTAGAATACACTCAACTTATTATTCAATATCTTTTCTCTAAATTCCTCAAGACCTTTTACTGATAAACTCTCGTCTATTATTTGTTGAACTTCACTTTCTTTGATCTCATCTCCAGAAATATAGTTTATTCCCACAAAAGGTTCATTCACAGGTTTCCCTATCTGAGAGACTAACTGAACATGAACTTGCTCTGGATGGAATAGTTTGTTTATTTTCTCTGCTATTTCCTGCCCTTTGAAGTTATAGATTTTACCAACATGTGATACTGGGTTCTTTCCTGCGGCTGCTTCCAAAGACATAGGTCTGCATGGTGTGATTAATCCATTGATTCTATTTCCTCTACCAACCTGACCGTCATCACCATTTTCCCATGAAGTTCCACTAACTGTAAGGAAAATATTATCCCCTTCATCCATTGTGTTTAGAAATATTTTTGTATCTCCATCAGCAAACTTACTTGTTAGGAGTTCATTCACTTTAGATTTTTGCTCATAATATTCTTGTTGACTGCTAACAAATTCACTTACCCATGCTATACACGAAGTAATTGTTATTTCATCATCTTTTCTATAACCCATGACTTTGATATCTTCACCGATGTATGGATATTTCTTCTTAGTCTCAGGATCATTCAAAAAATGTTCTATATCTAATACCATATTCTCTAGTTTAGAAAATGGAGCAAATCCAACACCTATAGAAGTGTCGTTTGCAAGTGGCATGCTTCCTTTACCAAATCTTTCATATAATCCAACAAGATCTTGCGAACCAGGATGAATTTTAATAAATATCTCTGGATTTAGTTTGTCAATAAACCTTAATTGTTTGCTTAAATATGTGTCAACTTCTTGATAAATCATCTTTTTTATTTCACCAATATCACCAACAATAGTCGCAGTTCCTGCTACAGTAACATCCGGGTTTTCAATTACTTTTCCCCCACCATAAACAGGATGAGTGACTCCACCAACGAGTAAACCCTTGTCAACATTGTGATGACAGATAAACCCTTTCTTGTCAATGTAGTGTTTGGATAAAAGTCTAGATGTTGCTTCGCATAACCCATCTGTTAAAGAGTCTGGATGACCAAGACCTTTTCTCTCGACTAATTCACTTTTTTGTTTAGGAACGGCCAAAATTTCTTTCATTTTTTCGATTGATAATTTCATATCTAATTCTTTATTTTCTCCATTATATATTATTATTTATAATTATCCTGATTAAATATAACTCATGGTTATAACTGGTAAATTGATTAAAGAGTTAAGAGAAGAAAGAGGGATTAGTCAGCAAAAATTAGCAGAAGCAATAGGTGTTTCTCAGGCTCACATAGCAAAAATAGAGAATGAAAATGTTAATCCGACCTTGTCAATAGTAAATAATATCATGTCTATTCTTAAAGAAAATCATCAAGTAAAGTGCAAAAAAATAATGAAGAAGAATATAATTTCTGTTACACCAGATACAAAGATTTTAGATGCGATAAAGTTAATGAAGAATTTTGAGATATCACAGATACCAGTTATTGAAAAAAGAATGTGTTTAGGTAGTATCACAGAAAAAACAATTGTTAACAACATGGACAAAAACCTAAGAAGAATGTTGGTTAAAGATATAATGGAAAAATCATTTCCTATAATCAGTTCTAATGAAAGTGTAGAAGTTGCTAAGATGCTTCTGGAATATTCACAGGCTGTTCTCTTAAGTGAAAAACAAAAAATAGTTGGTGTAATAACAAAATCTGATATATTGACACTCATGAAGTGAGTAATTTTAATAGTCCCGAAATCAAAAAAGTAATTAGATTTAATGCAAAAAAAATGTTCAAAATGTGGAAAATCAATAAAAGAAGTTGGTAGACTGGTTAAAGTCAATTGGTTAGGGTTTCGTGCTCCATTATGTAAAAAATGTAGAGAAGAAATCAAAAGAAAACCTAAAAGTAGATTTAGTGTAGATGGGTTGTTTAGGAGAATAAGAAGGGAATCAACTACTGGTTCTAGAAAGAAAACTAAAAATAAAAAACCAAAATCTAAACCAAAAAAATCTAAGAAGAAGAAATAATCATCAAGAGCCCTTGTTGGGCTCTATTTAATAATTTGATATTATAATTAAATATGATTTCTATTAGATATTAAAGAGGATGGGGTATATAGACCGAAATGAAGAAATACTTTTAATTCTTGAAAGAGTAAATCAAATTGTATACACTTATTTCTCAGAGAATAATACTTGTATAGATTAAATGACAATTTATGCAACTATTTGTTACCCAATCAAAGATGGAAAAGTATTACTGATTAAAAAATCTCCTGGAAAGTTTGGCGAAGGTAAATGGAATGGTCTTGGGGGGAAGTTCAAGATAAATGAAACGGCAAAAGAGTGTGCAGTAAGAGAAACTTTTGAAGAAAGTGGATTGAAGATGACTAAGCCTAAAAATCATGGGAAAATAGAATTTTATGTGGGTGGTAAACTATCATGGATCACTCATATATTTTCTTCTAATAAATTTTCTGGGAAAATTCAAGAATCTGAAGAAGGTAAACTTCAATGGTTTGATGTTGATAAAATTCCTTATAATCAAACGTGGGAAGATGATAGGTTTTGGTTACCGCTAGTGTTTGAGGGAAAGAAGTTTACTGCTAAATTTTATTTTACTGAGAATTTTGGAAAATTGTTAGAGCATGAAGTGGAAGTTGTTGGATAATTTATTAAAACAAAAAAGAATAATCAAATAGATTTCTAAAAGATTACTAAAACGAAAAAAGAAAAAAATTAATCCTTCACTTCTTTCTTAAAGTTTTCATAGGCTTCTGCAGCTTTTTCGTTCACATCTTTCAGAGAATTTATTACCATATCTCTTAACTCTTTACTGGTTACCTCTACTTTGTCTACTATCTGACTCGCAACTTTTTCAGCTACATCCACTCCCTGTTCAACAGTTGCCCCTGCTTTTTGACAGGCAGTTGAAATTTTTTCCTTTACAAATTCTTGTATCTCTCCAGAACTTTTTCTAACATTTACCATAATATCACCTTCAATAAGTAATTGTTAAAGAATGTTGATAAGTTTTTTGGATTTCAGGAATGATTAATTTAATACTCACGCCATTTATGCTTACATTTAGTGCAGCAAAGGAATTTAGTTTGCGGTTCATCTCCACCTCTAGTCTGTTGTAAAACCCAGTATGCCTTGTTATTCCCACATTTCCCACATTTAGCATCTGTTATTGGATATTGAATGTAAGAATCATCTTCGCCAAAAACTTTGATATCTTGATCTTCTTGTTTAATCTTTTCAGATATAGTAGTCTTTTTTGCCTTCTCGTCAGGAAAGAACTCATTGCATTTTCTACAATACCATCCGTTTTTACTATCTCTTTTTTCCATGACTAGTATATTTCCACATTTTTTACAAAATTCTATATCAATCCCCTCACAAACGTTATAATATTATGTAAAATTAGTTTAGGCAACCCTAAGAATGGAATCCATGTTACGGCTTTACCTTTTATTCCAGTTCTATTCCAACATCCACTTCCTGGTTTATCGGAAGGATTACATAGAGGATCCATCACTGGGTTATGATCGCCTTTTGTAAACGGATAGCCATTCTCGTCAATATAAACAATTCTGTGAATTATTGGGACAGGCTGGCCTTCATATGTGAATACAATAACATCACCAACTTCTAACTCATCTTCTGGAACACCTTTGATTATTAACACATCCCCTGGTCTAAAACCATTCTTTATTGACCATGAATCTATCTCTTCTTTTGTATAGTCAAAATTTTCTTGTAAGTATTGATGATGAACACGAGGTATAGTTTTATCATGAACCATTGATCCTGTCATAACAGCAACTATAGGAAGATCTGTGTGTAAAAGATATCCCATTCCTTTGTTGAGAATAATTGCAAAGACTATTCCTAGGACTATATACTTGACATTTTCCCACACTTCTTTCTTTTCAATTTCAACTTTCATGCTCTTCCCTTACTTTCGCCTTTTACCATTGCAGATGCGATTAGATGAGCAACCCTTGAGGGTTCTGGTATTAAACTTCTTGTACATGACAATTTAATTATTCTTTCAATCTCATACTTCTGCAGACCTATGAATTGATAGTAAAGGCTTTTATTGTTTTCTATTTCTACCTTATATATTTTCCCGGCGTTTCTTATAAACTTCCATTTTTTTTCAAAATCATCAAAATTTTGGAGTGCTTTCTTGATTTTTCCAAGATTTGGTTTTTTTCTCATGACTATTATTACTGGTAGTCTAGTTTTTTCGTGAAGTTTTTTAATATCTATTATATTAAACCCTCCTATTGTCAGCCCTTTGAACATTAACACTCGAAGTTCTTCTTTATGTCTAGATTTATTCACGGCTTCAGCAATCTTGTCTGTTGCATCTAGTCCATCACATGTTATTTCTGTTCTTAAAATTCCATCAAGAAAATTACCTCCTCGATAGATTACACCTATTACTAGGACTTTCTCATGAGACCTTGGTTTAAATGGAGCGTCGTCGAATCCCAAAATGCGGACTTCTTGTTTTATTGAACGCATAAGAATAATTGACTACACTAAACCTTTATATTTTTAACTTAATACATCTAATTAATCTAAGGTGTAATTAATGGCTAAAAAAATATTCCCAGAGGCTGTCGCTAGACTTTATAACAGAGTTTTTGTGTGCAGAAAATGCAAAAGTAAGATCAGAACTGATTATTCTAAGGTCAAGGCTGGAAAGGTTAAATGTAGACGTTGTGGGTCGAAGGATTTAAGACCAAAAAGGAAAGAGAAAAAGGCGTAGTTTATGGACAGTAAAATTATCAAAGAATGGCTGTCACAAGGGCTTAAACTATCTAAGGACTTTGAATTCTTCACCAGAAGGCCTAATATAGTTGTTGGGAAGGTGAAAGGTCAACTTGCTAAAGCTGAGTATACTTGTCCTTTTTGTGGGTTTCAAGGCATAGATGAAATAGAAATGGAAAAAGATTCTAAAGGTAAAAAATATAAAAGACCTAAATTTAAGTGTTCTGGTTGTGGAAAAACTATTCGAGTTGATAGTTTAAAGAAGAAGTAATGGGTGATGTCGAATGCCATTCGTCGAAATTAATTTGTGGAAAGAAAACATAGATGACACAAAAAAAGAAAAATTGATTAAAGAAATCTCAAAAGATGTGAGTGAGATTTTAGGTGCACCACTTAATGTGATAGAGGTAATAATTAATGAAGTACCCAAAACAAATTGGGGCAAGGGTGGTATTCAGGCATCTAAATGG
>JAFCCM010000121.1 GCA_017610225.1 Candidatus Aenigmatarchaeota archaeon
TTACATGCAGAAATCGTCTTTCGATCACAAAAAAATGTTTAGAAGCAATTAAAAGACATTCTATTCTTCCACATCAAATTTATATTTATAATAATAATACTGATTATTTAATTGATGAACATTTTAAATATTTTCGAGATTTATATAAAAAGAGAGAAATATCTCAAATAACTTTTACAACTACTGAATCAACGTTTAATGCTTTTTCTAAAGCTGTAGTATTTAATTTATTTGGCAAGCAGCATTTAGAAGATCCTAATAAAGATTCATATAATTTTTTACTTTTATTAGATAATGATATAATAGTCACACCTGGTTACGATCAAAAATTAAGTGCAGCTTGGAAATTTATGAAAAAGAAAGATATGAAGAATGTCAAACTTATTGGACAGAAACCAGGAGGAATAAAAGGAATGTCAAAAGTAGACTATAAAATTGGAAATATGAAAGGTAAAATTGGCAAACTCGGCGGTAGCGGCTTATGGTCATTTCGAACCAGTTTTTTTGAGGATGTTGGATTTTTAGATTTAAAACAATTGGTGGGACATAACAAAAAACACGATCAATTATACTGGCAAAAATGTGAGAAATCCACCAATGGGGAACCATATATATTTGCATTGGAGGAAAAATTGGGGATTCATTGTGGCAAAGTAGCCGGTTCAGTGTGTAATAAATTAACAGGCAATAAGAATGCTAATATAAATTTTGAAGGTGCAGAAAAAGAAATAGATAGTATGGATTTTGATACATTTTATAAAAAAATTATAAATGATAAATATTTAATTGGAAATTGGTAAATATGAATAAACCAAAAGCTATATTATTTGGACCATTTGTTGGAGAATTATATTGGGAATGTGGAAGGTTCGCTCCAATACTTTCACATATGGTTAACCATCCTTCACCAAAAGATAGGAGCAGTAAATATATTGTTTTAACAAGAGAAGATAGATTTGATTTATACGGAACACATGCTGATATACTTGTTCCATTAAAAATACCAGATGATTATAATGGCAAAATTCAACCAGATTGTTTTAGATTACATGGTATGAAGAAAGGACTATATAAGGAACTAATTGAATTATTTAGAAAGAAATACGAAAAAGATTATAAAATAGTTCGTCATATCTACCCAAATATTACAAAAAACATATTTGCTAATAAAAATCAATTTGCTAAAGAAAAAATGAGTTATGTATTTTCTCCAAGAAAGGCAAATTATAAATTAGTTGATGAATATATTACAGATGATAAACCTTTAGTAGTTTTGGCGCCAAGATTTAGAAAAGGGTATAGACGTAATTGGCCAAGATGGGAAGAGTTTTATGATATACTTTATAGAGATGAATTTTTAATGGATAAATTTCAGTTTATTATTTGTGGAAAAAAGGGTGAATATATTAGAGATTCTAAAGATAGATTTTTAGATATGACAAAAATTCCTCTTCAAGAAGGAAGTTCATTGATTGGTCTTTTGTTAGTTATTATGGAACGAGCAATATTAACTGTAGGAAGTCAAAGTGCAATTCCAAATATTTCGCTTTTATATAAGGTGGAAGTTCTTGAATTTGGAAATCAGAAACAATTACATACTAAAACATATAATCATTTTAATACGCCCATAAAATTTATAAATAATGCAAAATATAATATTGATCCAATGGAGTTTTTTAATTATATGAAACAAATTTTAAAGAAAAAGGAGATTAAATAAAATGAATAAATGGGTTAGAAAAAACAGAACTAATTTTTACAGAATTTTAGAAGGTGTGGAAAGACAACATTTAAAAGGTTATACTTTCGATGGTGATTTAAATTTGAATGAAATTTATATTTTACTTAGTGAATTATATAAGGAAGTTGATACAACAGAAGCAATTAAAGATTTGGCGTTAGCTGATTTAGAGATTGCTAAAGGTAGAATTAAAGAGTTAGATTCAAAAATGAATGTACCAGTTGGTGATGCGAATCTAACAGAATGAAAATAATATTTGATTTAAGAAATACAGGTCTTGGAAATCAGGGTGGGAGTGCTACATTAGTAAACTGTGTAAACACTTTATTTGAATTAGGTCATGAAGTTTATGTTGTTGATAGTATGAAAAATCAACATACATGGACTCCTCTTTTAGCAAGACATATTATCATTAATAAGCATAATAAAATACCTGATGCAGATGTGATTATAGCAACAGGATATAAATCTGTCAAAACAACTGTTAATGCTCCCACTAGATGTGGAATTAAATTCCATTATATTAGGGCTTGGGAAACTTGGCAAATGCCTGAGAAAGATATTATTAAAAATATACTACAACAACATCCAACTATTAAAATTGTTAATGGTATTGGTTTACAGAAAAAATTAAAGAGTTATAATGTTGATTCTAAAATTATTAGACCTGGTTATGATTTTGAAGATTTTTACCCGGAAATAAAAAAGACTAGTCCACCTATTAGTATTATATTAGGTGGTGTTTATAGAATGGGTAAATTTGCTCATATAAAAAGAACCAATTGGATTTTAGAAGCTGCATCTCATATTAAAAAGAAAATAAAAAATGTAGAATTATGGATGTTTGGGACTGAATCAAAACCAAAAGATTTAATAGTTGATAAATATTTTAGAAGTCCTTCAAAAGAAGATAAGCAATATT
>JAFCCM010000122.1 GCA_017610225.1 Candidatus Aenigmatarchaeota archaeon
ACCATTAGATATGGGTTTAACAGGGGTGTGGATGGGCATAGTGGTGGGCAACATAATAGGTTCGTTTGCAACTTTCATTTGGGCGAGGATATTTATCAGGAAACTAGAAACCAGACTTTGATGGTTTTCTCTTTTTTCCCGATACTTGGTCATATCAACAATCAAGGACTATTATTTTAATACTAAACTGTCAAATTCAGGTTATTAAAAATAAATAGTTTCTAATTTTGTAATATTTGTAACAATAACTTCATTGCTATGTTAAGTTCATTCGTTTTGTATATCCAATTTACACCTTTAGAAGAATTTGCTATATGCAAATTTACTTCGCTCATTATTGAATCATAATGACCCATATTTTTTCCTTCATTTTCAGCTTCTAACATTTTTTCTAAAGTTAATTTTTGAGTAGTATTAATAGATTTTAACACATTTATATATAATGGAAATGTAGATGTTGCAGCACCAGAACTTTGTCTAATTACGTAATTTACACCATAATCAACTTTATTTTGTTGATTATGGTGAGGAATATAATTAATTATTAATATCCCTCCATTTTCCCCAAGATTTCCTGATAATTCACCTAATTCATTTTTATCGTTAACATGTAGTGGAACTATGGTTCCATATGAATTAGAGATATATGTTATGTCAAAGTCTACATCATGTCCAAAAATTATATCAGAACCTGTCCAATTAGATAAATCATCACAACTATCAAAGAATATATTTTTGCTTCCATCATCAACAGAGATATCATCTATAAACCATCCATCATATGTTGTGTACCAGTCTGTCATATATCTAAATGATAATAAAATTATTTCACCACTATAACCAGATAAGTCAAATGTTTCTTTTATCCATGTAATATTAGTGCCAGTAAACCCAGGGAGATTATTAGATATATCGGGGTGCAAATAAGGATTTGGTATTATTTGGGTGTGTTCATTTGATAGAGATTGCCATGTAATTCCATTGTCTAATGAAACTTGTACAAAACCATAATCCCAACCTTCTTCTATGTCATGATATGTCTCGAATGTTAGTTCTGGGTAGCTTGTATCTTCCAAATTTAACTCTATAGCTATAATATTATCTGCTAAATTTAGTGTACCTGACCAAAAGGTAGATGAATGTCCTGTAGCAGTACCATACATCGCATCATAGTTTGCCAGTTGCCATAGATGTCCGGGCATGTCCTGGCCATCAAACCATAATTGAAGTAAATCTGCTGGAAATGTTGAATCTATTTTTATATAATCTGTTCCCCAAGGACCTAACTCAAAAACTCCAGTTAGGTTTCCTTCCAATGTACTAGTTTCCCCTAATTCTATGCCACTAAATTCTTCATTTGGGACATTATGTATATTTACCTGGTCCAAGAAAGACATATCAAATGAATTATAATTATATACTCCATCCCCATTCCGAAGTAGATTTGCTATTGTCCAATTATGAAAAAGTTCTCTAAACAATATATTATAACCCATATTATCTAGTGTATCCTGTACTCCTTCAATTCCATTTAATGGATTATTTACTAATTCTGAAATAACAAATGCTCCACCATAATGGTCGTTCAAATACATCATGAATAAATATGCTTGTCCATAATCTGCAAGGATATTAATATCTCCTTGATCGCCCCATATTGTCAATGAATTATCTGGAGTAAAAAAGAAGTGATTGGATACGCTTTCTTGAAATCCATAACCACAAAGTGTTTCTGCATACATAGAACATCCCTCGTTTATCCATATGTCCTCATCAGGATCTATATCATTATGTATTAAATGTTGGAATTCGTGGGCGACTGTTCCTTCATATACATAATTAGGATCTCCTAATCTTTGGTCCCAGTCGTAACAATCAATACTAATTATATTTCTATCGAGATGATATGCAAAATCAGGAGAAAAAAATCCAGCAATATAATATGGATAAGTGGAATCATAATAATTTTCATCACGAATATTTGATACTAGAATTATATATCTCCCTGTTGAATCTACATAATAATTAGGATCAACTGATGAATAACTCCCATCCCTATAGTAGGGAGTTCCAAAATATTGTATTTCAATAGGTAGAATGTTATTAGTAAATTCATTTAAAATATAATTAGATTGAATATCAGTTATTATTGGTAAATTACGTGAATCTCCTGGCATCCAACTTAAATCATTTTGTACCCAAACTTGTGCAACTGAATTTTCAGCTTTACATGTAAATTCATCAAAAAAATAAGATCCATAATACTCATCTAATGCGAGCCAATCTGCTGTATCACCTACCGCCCAATCCACATTAATATTTGGGCCCCTATCTAATGAATCTATAGGGTCCCCAACTATCGGAAAATGATTGTTCCTTATTTTAAGACCTTTATCGGTGGGTATAGCATCTGCCATATTTTTATTTTGTGAATTATCGGCACTAACAATACTAGCAAATAATGATACAAATAAAACGTATAATATAATGGTCGCATATATTTTTTTCATAAGCCTCTCTTCCAAATAATTCTTTATATTATTTAAAGTTTTTTTATTAATTCAACCAATGAGATTAAGTAGATTAATAAAAAAAGAAAGAAAAATAAATTTATTCTACCTTTTCCACTTCTATTGTGCACTCCGTAAGCAGT
>JAFCCM010000048.1 GCA_017610225.1 Candidatus Aenigmatarchaeota archaeon
CTCCTGAAAAGTTTGAGGCAGGGTTGCAAAATTATGCTGGCGTAATTGGCCTGGGAGAAGCTGCAAAATATCTTATGAAAGTTGGTTTGAAAAACATAGAAAAACATGAGTTAGTCTTGAATAAACTTGCAACAAAAGGTCTTGAAAAGATAGACGGTTCAAAAATAATCGGTGTTCTTAATCCCAAGTTAAGGTCAGGTGTTCTTAGTTTTGGTCTTGGCGACATACATCCTCATGATGTTTGTATGATTCTTGACAGTGAAGGGATTATGACCCGTTCTGGAGCTCATTGTGCTCATTCTTGGTTTAATGCTCGTGGAATCAATGGTAGTGTTCGCGCTAGTTTTTATTTGTATAACACTCGAGAAGAAGTTGAGAGATTTTTGGAAGTTTTGAGGAAGGTTAGGAAGGGGTTATGAAATATATAGGTTAAGATAATTTCTCTGAAACTAAGTATAAATAGTTTATTTTGAAAAAAATTAGTACACCTTTTTTCTATGTTCAAATTTAAGAAGATATAATTTACTATTTTTAAAAGCATAAATTAGTCTATAAGGTTTGACATAAATTGTTCTTTCACCTCTCAAATTATATTTCAAAGGTTTTCCAATTTCAGGATTTTTAACGACCTTTATTATTTGTTTTTTTAATCTTTCTTTTAAGGATAAGTCCTTCAATTTTCTGAATTCTTTTTCAAAAGTTTTACTCCAAATAATATCCTTAATTTTTACCATTCGGCCAACTCTTCAAAGAATTTTTCTTTAGATATTTTTTTGTAATTTCCTTTTTCTATGTCATCCCAAGCCTCTTCAATAATTTTTAAACTTTCAATATCTTCTGCCTTCATTCTACTATCTAGTTTTTTAAGAATTATCATCTCTTTATTTGTAGTAACAGCAAAAATACTACCTTTTTTAATATTCAATCGTTCTCTGATTTCACTGGGTATGACTATTTGACCTTTAGAACTGAGTTTTGTTAATTCAATATCATTTATTTCCATAATGTAAGATAGTCTTACCTATATTTAAATATATCATACATCTACTAAAAGACTGAAATCTCGTATATTCGTCTTGCCTCGGCGCTATACCTAAACTATCTCCACATCTTCTTAACAATATCAATAGACAATTTAATATAATCCTTATTATCAGCAAAAATTTCAAAAGTTATAGTCTTATCATACTTAATTTTTTTAAGATAATCAACAACCATTTTATAATCAATCTTACCAACACCTATAGGAAGATGTTCATCTTCATCTCCATGGTTATCATGAAAATGTAAGTGATCTATTTTTTTTCTAAAACCTTTTAGATATTTCATAATATTATTCATGTCATGATATCTGAATGCATGCCCAACATCTAGAATAACTTTGATTCCTTCGACATTATCAACTATATATTTGAAATCTTCATAACTTGCTATTTCGTCTGGTATACCTTCATTTTCAAGAAGAACTTTAATCCCATAATCTTTTGAATAATCAGATATTTCTTCGAGACTGTTTATGATATTTCCCATAATTTCTTTCTTAATATTTTCAGGCAGGATTTTTTTCTTAAAATGAGGATGCACGACTATTTTCTTTATATCTAGTTCATGAGAAACATCAATTATTTCTTTATACTCTTCAACCCAAGCCTTCCTAATTTTTTCATGGCTTGTACTAATATCATTCCAGTGTGGGGGATGGGCCAAAAGAAAAATTTCATTATTTTCTACAAATTTTTTGATTTTTTCTTTATTTTTCAATAAAAGATTAGGTGTACAATAAGGTTCTTGAATCGGTATCTCTAGAAAATCTAATCCTTTAAAAAATCTCTGTTCCATCCCATCTAAGATATTTACAAATGGACTTACACCAGCGCCAAATTTTGGTAGAGACATAATGATAATTGTACTAATAGAATTAAATTAATTTTACTTCCTTTTTTTGTAAAGATACTTCAAATATATTCTATATACATTTTAGTCCATTAATGTCAATTCTTCTTTATCTACTCCTTCTATTTGTACAGGTCTGTATTTGATATCATCTCCTGAATTTTCAACTTCTTCCAGAACATAAAATCTTGTTTTATTACACCAGCACATATATCCTGGTTGATCCCCTCGAAAACATAAAAAAAGACATTTCCCTAGTCCAGTTTGTGTGATTATATGTTGTCTTTGATATACTTCAGGATCAGTTACTGTAGTTGACATAACTTCTCTTTTAATCATTTAATTTTATATCTTTAACTTTCATCCACCCACTATCAGTCTTATCATCCCAGATAATTTCAGAATCAGTAATACTTAGTTTTTTCTTGAAAATTGGACCATCCACGCAAAGAGTTTCAAATTCTCCACCTTCACCAACTAGATTAACTTCATACTTCTTGTTCAATTCAATCAATTCTTTTAGTGACTGTTCATCCAATTTTCTTCCTAACCAACTTTTATCCAAGCCTTGAGAGTAAACTCCGACAAATCTAACATCAAATCCTAAAACAATAGTGTCTCGCATAAATTTCTCAGGATCAATTCCCCAAAAAGGTGCTAGTAGATTTAACCCTAATTCATTACAAACTCTTTCTATCCTAGTTTTTTGGTAATTGCTTGCTATCCCACCACATGCTACTCTATCAACATCCAATCCTTTTAGGACTACTTTCATATCTTCTACTTCTTTTTCTTTTATTCCAGATGATGATTTTTTTACAAGTGGTATTCCTATTGCTTCTGCTAACTTGTCGACTAAATGAATATTAGGATAATGATACATCCAGGAATCTTCTCGTTCAGGGATAATCGATACTAAGTACTTTACATCATACCCATTTTCTAAACACCAATGGACTGTTCTTGTTGAGTCTTTTCCTCCAGAGAATAATACTGCTACTTGTGACATGATTGATATTAAGAAACAGTATTCTTATTAATTTACTCTTCAACTTCAACTCTATTAGTAATAGCCTGACCAGGAAGATTTCTTTCAAACTTAGCTCTTAGAACACCTTTTCCACCATGTACACCTATAAATTCGCCTTTAATCTCCTTGTTACCAGGACTCTTCCAGACTAGTTTCTTACCGACCATTTTCTCGGCTTTCTCCTTGTTATTTATTCCTTCAACCTCTACTAACATCTGGTTAACATTCTGTGTGTGTCTTCCACGTCTGTAGCTTAGGATTATTCCTTTCATAAGTATCATTTTTGTTATGTCATGTTTTTATAGATATTGGTTTTACCAATTTTTTAACTTAATCTTGCTTGTTTTGCAGAAGTTTTCATAATGGCTATCCTTACTTAGAATTGCATTACACTCCATCATTTTAGCGGTAGAAGCTATTATTGAATCGACTGTAGGTATATTAAAACTAAATGATATTTTTCCAGCTTCTACGACTATTTCTTTGGTGGTTTGAGATATTTGTACTTTCTTATTTTTTTCTAGTTTTTCAATAAAATCTAAGACAATCTTTATTTTTTTCCCTCTTTGGAGTAACTTTCTCGTTAATTCAGTGAACGTTACCGAAGGAATGATTAAATAAGTCTTTCCGGTTACAGTTTCTCTCATTATCTTTTCAGCCTTTTCATTCTTTTTTGTTAATTGAATAAGAAACCAAGTGTCTACACAATATCTCATCTATCTGACTCATCTCTCTCTTTTTCTATTTCTTCCCAGTCTTTATCAGTTAGACCTAGTTTTGCTGCAGATTTCATTATATCCTCGACAATATCAGATTCTTCCTCGACTTTGTCAACAAAAATCATACTAGGCACATAACTCACCTTAACAAAATCATTTGGTCTAATACCTTCTAATTCTCTCATTTTTGCTGGTAATGTTATTTGACCTTTGTCATTGACTTTTACTATTTGATCGTCCATAAAAAGAATATATAGTTATACTATATAAATACTTTACTATTTTCCTACTTTCAGAAATTCCTACTTATATTAAAAGGATATTGGTTTGGGTTTATTTAACTCTTCTTCTACTGATTTTTCAGCATAAGTTTTACATACTATATAGTTTAACTCTCCCATTTTTTTAACTATAGGAGAATTTGTATTTATTCTATACATTACAGCTCTACCAACAACCCTTGTTTTTTCAACTATACCTATTTCAACAAGTTCATCCCAAAATATGTTAAGTGTAGTTCTAGAGATGTTAACTTCTTTTGCAATTTCTGATTTTGGGTAATCAAATATCTTATTTTCTAACAAGAACATCATAACCTTTAATACAGGTGAATTACCAAATGTTCTTATGAATAATGTGTCTTCAATCATAAAATATCTATGACTAGTAAAGTATTTAAATGTATTGTTTCAGGACACAAAATAGAATGAAAGTGAACAATAATGTCCAATTCAGAGACAAAGTTAAAATTGTGGATAATACAAAAACTTAGTAATCGTGGTTATTGGGGTCGTAGACTTATTAATCTAGACGACCTTCCCAAAGGATCTCCATCTCATTTACGAAAGGAAATTAAAGAATTAGCATATGAATTATGGAAAGAAGGTTACTTACTCAAGAAAAAAGGACTTTATGGTGATAGATTTTCTT
The DNA here is from genome assembly GCA_017610225.1 of Candidatus Aenigmatarchaeota archaeon. The sequence continues at coordinate 4,573 of JAFCCM010000048.1, forward strand.
TGAATCCCAGAATGTTTAATGAAATTCACCAATTATTAGAAAAGTGGAAAAAATTGAAATGATTTATTTTTTCTCTTTCTTCTCAAGAATCCTAGAAATATCTCTAATCATTCCTCTAGCATATTCTCTCATCTGGTAGACATCCTTTTCAGGAATCTTATCTAATTTGCCTTTGTCAGACAAATCTTTCATTATATCAACTTTCTTCCAGACATCCCAATAATAACCCTCAATTAATTTGTTGTCAATAAACTGCTTCCTGAACTCTTCCGGCATCTTTTCATTCTTGTCTGGTAGTTTATCAATTGATTTTAATGCAGCAACTGCGGCCTTTCTCATAACATCATATGTCCTTTCTAGGACTTTTCCTTTCTTTTTCTGCTCTAAAACTGTAAGTAAACTATACATTTTATCAATGAACTTATCAGCCTTTTCTATCCAATCATCCACAAACTGGCCTGTAGTATTCATCATTTCTTTATGTTCAATCTTCTTTCTTATCTCGATTATTTCCCTTAACTGTTCGGCATATTCTTCATCAAGTAATCCAGGTTCAACCAAATATTTTTTAACAGTCTCATAAGCCTTATTAGGAACAGGTGGTTCAACACCCATAAACATTAACACGCCTTGAGTGGAATTAAGCATAGCATAAAAACAATCTTCGGCAAGCATAAGTAACTTGACAGTCTTTGCTCTCATTAATTTCTTAGGTGCTCCTTCCATGTAAGATTCTATTGCTTCTCTGGTCATTGGTATTCTTCCTTGTCTTAACAATCTTTGAAATGGTGTGAAAAAACCAGCATCAAAAACAGCATGACCTTCTTTGATAAAATTGTAAATAATAGGATGACCTATTCTAGCATAATCCATAAACTCGGTTAGAGTATAAAGAGGTTGAAATGATAGGTTAGGTGAAATATCCTTAGCCATTTTTAGGATATCCCCATCCATCTTTTGTTTTTCAGCAAAAGGCATTGGTTTTTCAGTATCATCAGCAACAATAAACATATCAATATCAGACTTTGGCTTAAATTCATCCCTTACAACAGAACCCATTACAACAATACATTTGATCTTGTCTTTGTATTTTTCTAAAACTTTATCCTTGAATTTATCGACTCTTTTCATTCTTTCTTCTTTAGTCTTTAATTCTTCAAATTCAACTCCTTTTTTCTCATTCCCTCTTTTTCTTTCCATTTACTTCAACCCTGGTATGTCTATTTCCTGTAAATCTTTAGGAAGTAGTTTTTTAAACCTTTCTATTATGTCTCTAGCAAGTTTATCGGCTTTTGCAACATACTCAGGATCAGCTTTTTCAACTTTTTTGTGATCTAAATCTTTCCATAATTTGTTCAAATCTAGAAATTTCTGAATATAATCTTTTTCTAGTCCATGATCCTTGACTAGTTTTTCAAGAAAGTCAGGTAATCTTTTCTGGTCAGGCATATCTTTATAATAATGCATTACAACAGCTTGGCAAATATCTGTGGCTGCATATCTTAAATCAAACACATCTGCTTTCCATGATGCTTCTACACGTTTAACAAGCCCGTCACATGATTTTGATTTTAGAGTAACAGTCTCTTCACTTGGTGGGAATAAACCCATTTTAAGCATTCTTTGGACTGGTTTAATAAACCCAGTATCATAAATTACTAGTCCATCTCTTAGGAAGTTAAATAATTCGGGAGACCCGGTTTTCATCCAGTTCCAGAACTCGGTAAGACCATTCATTTGAACGTGAATATCTTTCATTTGTTGACCAGTTATCTGCAGTTGTGCCCTTATCTTGAGTATATCTTCTGTTCCTTTAGTGGCTGTATCATCTACAATAACCCAAACATCAATATCAGAAGTCTTTTTTGCATCCTTTCTCGCTGCTGAGCCGAAGATTAATACAGATTTGATGATATCTCCATGCATTTTTTTGATTTTTCTTGTAAACTGGATCACTCTTGAATAGTTTCCTTCTGGATTTATAGGTTTAGACTCAGTTTTTTCTTCCTTTTTAGGCAATTCTTCAATCTTCAAATCCTTCTCTAGAAACAGAGGTTTTTCCAATTCCTTTTCAAAGTCAAATTGAAATGTCATACATATACCTTGTATTCTTGTAATTAAATTAATTATTTATGTTTATTGATATCTTTCCTTTGTCCATTCTTCAGGTTTTTTACCCGCTTTTATTGCCCCAGATCCTAACATAGTATAATCTTCTTCTGGGATTTTAAGCATTCCTTTTATCGGATCCATTGTGTGTTCAAATATCATAGCTCTCTGTCTAGCTATATTTTGTCTCTTTGGTATTACAAAGAATGTTTCTGGCACATTTTCTGGTGATGTGTTGCTTTTCATAAGTCTCGCGAATAATTTTAATGATCTTACACTTGAACCATATGGTTGTTTGAATCCTCCTCTTTCAAAAATCAGGTATGTCAATACTTCTGACCCTAATCCTGCTTTCTTCATTTCCCATAATAGTTGATATACTTTCATTCTATCTACACCTTTTATAGGTTTGTGTGCATGTAGAGGAGTTGGTACACCAGCATGAACTGTTTTTACTATTTTTGCATATTCTTTTGTCATTGGGTGTTTTGTCATTTCTCTTAATTCTTGGAGAGGATCTACTCCCTGTGTGGCTAAATGTTCAAAGTCTATAAGCATGTAAGTTTTATCCCAGTAATCATGTAATCCATCTCCTTTCTTAAGTTTTTCTCTAAGCAGATTTATTGCAACAAACATTTGTTTTGGTCTCCATAATAAGAATCTTCCAGCTTGACTTGGATCTCTTGCATCTGGGTTTTCTATTGCTATTGCTAGATTTTTGATGCATTTTCTCAATTCTTCTTTTTGTTTTGGTTTATGTGAAGGAATTGATTCTGTTATATCCACTTCATGATCTATAATCCTTGGAAGGTCGTTTTTCATCCATTCGAATGTTGCTATCAAATGATCTTGAAGGAACTTTGCGGCAACTACACCATAATAAAATTCTTTGAATGTTCTTATTAATTCTTTATCAGAACTATTTTCTATTATCAAAATTGTTTTTTCGAGCCAATTTTTCCTACTTTCTCCGTTAGTTTCATCTTTTTCTGGGTCAAAATTTTCTTCTCTTTCAGCATCATAATCCATATAATCTAAATCATCTAATTCCTTTTTGTACAATTTAACCATTTCTTCCCATAATTCATCTTTGTGAATGTACATGTTATGAGCAATAATATAATAAGCCATCTCTAATGTTGCACCAGTCCTTTCCTTTTCATACCAATCTCCTGTATTTTTTAACTTATCAAAAACTGCATTTTTTATTGTAATTTCTCTTTCATTTTCAATTTGTGCTCTGATTTTCTCATCGGTTTTTGGACCAAGTACAGCGTTCCTTGTCATTTCACCTATTTTGGAATGATATGGGAGTCTTTTTAACTCTGTTAAATGATCACTGAATGCTTCCTTAAAAACAACAGTACCTTCAATAAGTGGTTCGATTTTCCTATTTAATTCAGGAGTAATTCTATTTGAGATAACCCCATTTCGTATATCTTCTTCAGTAATTAGATTTTTCTCCCTTAATTCCTCAATAACAGATAAAAGATTTTGTATTTTAAATCTCTCTAAGAAATTTTCTTTAATTTTATTTTGAACTTTTTCGTCATTTATTATATTGTTCATTTTTTCATCCATAGCTGTTTCTAATCTTAGGTTGAGTTTATTACCAACAATAGTTCCACCAAAAGCACTCCAGAATCTATACTTACTTTCATTTACAAACCATTTGGTAAGTTCGGGATTATCTTTGAAAAGATTACCGATAAATCTCCCTTCAGTATCAGACATTACAATATGCAATCTAGAACTTGCATAAGTAAACAACTCCAACCATTCCCTAAGGCAAGAATGAAAATCAATATACTTAGCACCAGCATGAACAGCAGACTTGATTGACTTTTGAATATGTTCTTGAGCAGTGTTCCATTCAGTCGTTTCTGGTATACACATAGCAACAGTTAGACTTCCATGAAAAGTAATATCAATTCCTTGTTTTATTGCAATATGCCTTAACTCTTTACCCATTGTATAATTGACTTCATGAGGAACATCAGCAGCAAGTTCAAGACAAGCCGCTCCCCTTGTTAATGTATAAGATAATTTTTGAATAATCCCTGCAAGTTCTTCTGATCTTGCAATAGTATATAATCCACTAGTGGCTCCAATCTTAAACTTTAATCCATCTACCTTTTTTTCTGTCTTACTTTCAGGTTTTTTTATAGAAATTCCTTTCTGTATTTTTTTCAGAGATAATTTTTCTTTAAGATTTTTTAGTAAATTCATTTATCATACACCAGGAACTCCTGCTTTTTTCTTTAAAAATCTATCAACTTCTCCGAATGCTACACCAGGTCCTCTTTGCATTTGTTTTGACAATCTTTCAAACATTAATTTCTCGTATGGTGTTTTGTAAGCCCAAAGTAATTCATCCAAACCGAGTTTTGCTAAGATTTGTTTTGATTTTTCTTTAAGATTTTCAAAACCTTCTTTAAATTTTTCAGTCTTTTTTTCTGGTTCCTTTTCTTTCTCCTCTTCTTTCAGTTTTTTCTCTACGCCTTCTTCATTTACTTTACCTTCTTTAAAATTAAATTCTGGATAAGCTTTTTCTATTATTTCATCTAATTCTGAAGTTCCTCCAGTTTTAGTTAAGTCTTCATAACCTAACATTCTAGAAATTTCTCTTCTTTCACTTTCTTTTATTGCTTGAATTTCCAACATATGACCGATTATTATATTTTGTGTGGCATGAAATGCCTGTATTCCATCCCAGACCATATCTTCTAACATACTTCCATTTGCAAGCTTTATAACATTTCTACTTGTTGGTATTTTGAGAAGAATAAAGGATGGACTAAATTCCCATCTTGGTCCTCCCTTTGGAGATTCGAATCCTCTAGGTTCAGCAAATCTTGAACTTAAGTCCTTTATTTTACTAACAACATCTTTAGGACTTAATCTTACATCATGATTAACATAAATTTGTTTCATTATATTTCTTATATGTTTATCCATTGATGGTGTTGCTGGTAATTGTGGAACTTCTATTATGTTATCTTTAGATAATATTTTTCTTTCTTCTTTATTAAATCCAGCTTCTTTTGTTGAAATCATGTCTTTTGAGTATCTTGGATTTGGATAAGGTTCTTCCTTTGCTACAAACGGTTTCCACGCCCATACTTCCCAATCGTCTATAGCAATTGCTTGAGCATCAGGTCTGAGCCAGCTATGTTGAAGTCCACTTCCAATTGGTTCATTTATATCGCTTCTCATATCTTTAATTGCTTTATATCTAGAAATTAATGGAATCAAGTCTTCTCTAGTTTCTTCTATAGAATGTTTTCTTCCTAAAGCTAGTTGTTTAAGACTTCTATACCTTCTGATGATGTTAATTAAAAATTTCTTTTTCCATTCCCTATAAAGTTCATGTTTTGTTTTTAAAATTATAGCTTCTGCTTTTGGGATGTCTCGTTCTTTTTGTATATCTTCAACACTTTCATCCTCATCATATAAATCAAAGAAATCGCCTATTATTGTCGGCCATCTTGGGGCAATTCCTCTGAGGCTAACACTATCACCTGTGTGTGCATCAACCTGATCAATGAACATAGATTTTATGATATGTTGCGATTCTTTGTATTCCTTCTCAGCATCTTCAACCCCATCTCCTTTTTCTTTCGCTTTTTCTAAGGATTTTTTAGCTCTTTCCAGTCTTGCAAACCAACTCAAATATTCTCCATATTTTCTTAGATCATGATCTATTAATTCATAATCTTGTATGGCCTGAATTAAGCCCGCAAAACCATTCTTAATCTGAGAATCCAATTTTTCTTTTTGACCCATCACTAAATCGTAATATTCCTTGTAAATAGGGCTAACTTCTATTGAATGTTTGACTTCTTGTCTTTCATAACCCCACTTACCTAACTGAAATAAAAGACTAATATAAACTCCAGAACCAATTCCCATGTTGAATTCAAGGTCAAGATATTTGACAGCTTCATAAGGTGGGGCATTTATACCTTCCCCAGGTAGCATGCTCATTGTTATCTTTTCTTTTTTTTGTTTACCAGTTTTAGGATCAATTATTTTTTCTCCAGTATATAGATTAAAGAGAGGTATTTCTTTTGTTTTACCTACAGGTGCGGGTGGGCATGGTCCACTAGGATATTCTATTAACTCTCCCATATTATTATAATTGATTTTCCTTTAATAAAAACTTACAGTTTAATTAAAAGTAACCCTAATCCAATAAGAAATATTCCAAATATAACACCAGCTTTTGTCATAGCTTCTGGTTGATTCTTTATACTAATAGGCATTCCAATAATAACTAAACCACCAAAAAATAAACACCCCCAACCAATCAGTTTTCTTAATATCATTCTCTCAAATATAATTTAGCAATTTCAACCCTAAATAGATTAGTGTAGGTCCGCCAACAAGTGTAATCAAGAAGACATCATTTCTTTTTATAAAAAACCAACTGAATATTAGTATACTACCTATAATTACACATATACTTCCAAAAATCTTATTTATTAGCATATTACTAAATAATAGAAAGAATACTTTAATAATTTGGTGATATCATGCCTATATTTGCGAGAACAAAACTTGTACTCCAGGAAAATTGCTTTGAGTTTACTGTACCTGAAATGTATTTTAAATATAAGGGAAAAAACCCACAACTTGCTTACAATAAGGTAAGGGAATTATTTTGGACTGTTTTTGGCGTTAAAGAGACAGAACGAGTTCAGGAAGTAAATTATAATTGGGATAAAAACGGTAAAAGAGAAACTTTTTCAATTGATTGGCACGTAACTAAAGATATGGACAGGCATTCTTACTTATACTTCAAGATTAAGATGAAAGGGTTTGCAGAAGAAGGGAAGAATGGTAAAGAGGGAGAAGTAAATGTTGACATAGTTGGTCATATAAGAACAGAATATCCTCAAGATAATATTTGGGAAAGATCAATATTTTATGAGATAGCAAGGACATTTTGGCATAAAGTTTTTTATCAGGAAAAGAGAGATAAATACACAGATATTTGCAGAGAAATTTCAACCAAATTTAGAAACGAACTCAAATCATTCTTTAATCTTATTCCGAGAAGTGGGTGAGAATTTTGGCTAAATTAATAAGCGAAGAAGATTGTCTAGTTCCCTATGGTCAGTTTATTATCAAGTATAAAGGACCTAATCCTTTTAAAGCCGCACAGGCGACAGCAAAATTTATGAGAACAGTCATGGAGGTGGATGCAGTTGCTTATTGGGAAAGAGATTTTAGGTTTAATGCTGATGAAGATCCAAGCGGTTTTATGCAAAAATCTTATGTTAATAAAGGTTTAGATAGATTTACATCAGTTCTAGTAGAAATAATAATTCAGGGAGCACAACCCTCTGATCCAACAAAGGAAGGATGGTGTGAAATCAAAATAGGAGGAATCTTAAAAACAACTTTTGGAGGAGATACAATCTTTGAAGATATAAACAATCCGTTTGTTAAAACGTTTTTCTGGTTTTATGACAAATACTTTCATAGAAAACAAAGAAGATTATATTTGGAGGAATTTTGTAGAAGAAGATTAAATAAACTAAAGAGAAATTACCAAGAATTATTGGGTATAACACCAACTGGTGAGAGGAAAATAATATGAGTATTTTTAGCAAAATAAAAAAGAAATTAAGAAAAAAGAAATATGATGATCTTTCGGATTTAGATAATATATCAGAGAAATTACCCCCAATTCCTGAAGAACAACAAGCAGTGTCAACAGAATTACAAGAACAACAAGACAAGATAAGAATGGATAATGTTAAAGTAAAACTAGATTTGGTATTAACTGATTTAGATAATTTGAAAACACAAAATCAAATGACGAATGAAAGATTAAAAAACATTGAGAAAATTTTATCGGATATGAAAGGAATAAAATATTACTAATCCAGTGAGAAAGATCAATTGTAGAAATCCTAATAGACTGAATTCTGGCAAAACTCTTGGTAAATTTCCTGTTATTTTCATTGTTTTTTCTTCTTGATAACTGGTTTTTTCTGAAGTGATAGTGAATGTTACACTCCCTTCACCAAATATAGGACCTAAAATGATTATTGATCCTTGTGTATCTCTAATTCTATCTGGTTCTAAATTTTCTATTTTATCTGATTCTAAATGTACATGAATAAGATGTGATAAATCATCTCCGTGGTAAGTATATTCTTTTTCATAAGTTACTGTATAATTGTCTGTTTCTAATGCTTTATTCTTGACATAAATTAGAAATGAGGATGGTCTTCCTACTGTGAAGATAGCATTAGATGTATCACTGGAAATAGTAATAAAAATAATTATAGCAGTTATTTTAACTAAAATTGATAATTTCTTTGAATTTATCTTTATCTTCCCCATTCTATCCACCAGTCAAATGGTTTGTCAGGTGTTGTAGTTGTTGTTTCAGTTGTAGTAGATGTAGTTGTGGTTGTTGAACCTTCGCCTTCTGTGGTTGTTGTTGTACCCCCATCCCCAGTTTCTTCCCATACACCATTGCTTCCAGCTACACATCTTTCATCAAACAAATCACCGTCAATGTCTGCTAGTGTTCCTTCATCATAACATACTCCGTTATAAACACAGTTATTATCAGGACAACAAGCAGTGTCAGCATCATTTGGTTCACA
>JAFCCM010000049.1 GCA_017610225.1 Candidatus Aenigmatarchaeota archaeon
AACTGAAGAAGAAGGAATTCCACTACCTTGGTCAATTACTGAGGGAGTTAAAAGCACAAAACAATATGCAATGATTTGTCAATTTACGGCAATGAAGGGTTTTTTCAAAAAGAAACCAGCAGGAGATTTTCTTATTATAGCAATAAAAGATAAAGATGCATTTATGGTAATACAATTTTTTCAACATATTAAAGATAATATGTATTTAATTGGATTTGTTGGTGGAGGAGATTCTCCTAATCAAGAAGATCTTGAAAACTCAATGGATCAATTAAGATACAACACAAACATAAAAATACTTGAAGATAACTTGCCAGTCACGATAAAAACTGGAGCAAACTTAAATTTTATATTTTCAAAACCCAGCAAATACTTAGGTAAAAAAGTTGAGCTGTTTAAAGATAGTCGTTTATCACAAGGTTATTTTATTGCACAATGTAACATGAAAAAAGGATTTGAACCATCTATTAGTTATAAAATAAGTGCTGGATCTAGTGAATTAGATCAAGCTAAAAAAATGAGAGCTTTTACAACATTCAGACTTAAAAAATAATGATTGGAGATGATAATGGAAAGATGTGTTATTTTGAATGGAGACTATACTTATTTAAACTCAGTTGATTGGAAACGTGCAATTTGCCTGATATTAAAAGGCAAAACAGAAGTATTAAAATATACTGAGAATGTTTTGAAATGTGCAGATGGTTCGTTTATGAAAATACCAGCTGTAATGAAACTTATGAAAGTTATTAGAATGATATATCGTCACAAAGTTCCTTACAGCAAAAAGAATATTATGATACGAGATAATTATACTTGTGGTTATTGCGGTACAAATAGAGATCTTACAATAGATCATATTATTCCTTTTTCAAAAGGAGGCAAAACTTCTTTTGAAAATTGTATAACAGCATGTCAATCATGCAACCACAAAAAAGGGAGTCGTACTCCACATGAAGCACGTATGTATTTAAAAAGAAAAGCATTTGCCCCAACAATTTCAGAGTTTTTCAGAATAAAAATGAAACAACTTGGTATAGATATTTATCTAAAAGAGTTAGGAGTGTATTAATATGGATAAAAAAAATTATATAGATAATTTAAAATCTACGGATTTAAGACCAGCAAAAATTACAATAAAAGAAAGAAATGAAACAATATTATTAGAAGATAATATAAATAAAGAAAAAACATCTGAATTTCTTCAAGAACTATTTATCAAAGCAGGCGAAATTGAACAAATGAATGCGGGAATGGCTCGAGATTTAGCTATTCTCAGACTTTCAATAATTGCAGAATTAGATGCTGTAAGTTTATATATGAGATTTGTAGATTTAGTATCTGATGAAAATGTAGCAAAAGTTATGCTTGATGTTGCAAAAGAAGAAAAGACTCATGCTGGAGAATTTGAAACACTTATGGAACACTTAGATCCTAATTATGAAAAACAAGAAGAAGAAGGTGAAGAAGAAATTAAAGATATAACAGGTATTGAAGTTTAATAATCAAGTTAATACTGTGAATAGTTAGAACAAATGTTTAGTAAATGCGAAAGGAGAGGGTATGAATTTAGTAGAAAACGTTTATAAGATTGCAGAAGATTTTATGAAAGATCCAGAATGGGTTGAAATGAACTATGAGAATATTGAAAGAGTAGCACAGAATATGCTGCTTGCCGGCCAGTCATCATTCCCCTTTCTAAAAATCAAAGACTCTTTAGTTGGTATTATATTAGAACTTGTAGCAGCATCTATAAACTATTGCTATTGGTATGGAAAGAGTACAATAAGACCAAATGGAGCATCATCAACATTTATGTATGAGTTATTAATGCAGAGTTTTTATGATTTTGAAACAGCAGATAAAAAACATTTTTCAATTTGTATTGATAGATTAAAAAGAAGCTTGGCAATATCTAGATTTCCATTGCTAGAAGAAAGAATCAAACACCTTAATGAATTAAAATCATATGCAATTGATTATTGTATTGGCATTGACTATCGCTATAATATTGGTATTGGATATGATGAATTGCCATATTTTTTTACAAGCTTGATTGAATCATTTCCTGGGTTTGCTTCTGATATATTCTTGAAACGAGCTTCATTATTTTTTATTCAATTATTTAGGAGATTTGGTTGGCTTGCGGATGAATTAAAATTTGTACATGTACCTGCAGATTATCAGATTCCAAAAATGCTTGAGAATTTTAATTGTATTATATATCATCCTTCACTTGAAATCTCTATTGAGACAGACCAACTAATCCCAAAAAACTCAAAAGTAGAATGTGAAATCCGTTCGGCAACAATACTAACAATACGAGAACTTTGCAAATTAACTGACTGGAATGTAGCTGACGTTGATGCATATTTTTTTACAAAAAGACATATAGCACAACAAAAATTCCATTTGACAATTACAACGGACTATTAGAAATTATAGGAGATAAATATGAAAAAAGTACAGATGTCTAAAAATGCATTAGAAGTCGCACAAAATAGGTATTTTTTCCAGGACGAAGATTGGGAAAGTTGTGTAACACGAGTTGCTAATACAATAGCAATACCTGAATCAATAGATAGGATAAAAATATCAGATGCATTTGCAGAAATGATTTACAATATGGACTTTCTTCCGGGAGGGAGAATATTAAGAAACTGTGGAAGACCAAGAGGATCTTTATTTAATTGTTATCACCTTCCTATTGGAGATAGTATAGAAGAAATTGGACAATTTATAAAAGATGCTCTTATTCTTTGGTCGGAAGGAGGCGGTGTAGGTTGTAATTTTTCTTCCTTACGTCCAGCAGGTGATATGATTTTAGGAAAGGGAGGCCAATCATCTGGCCTAGTTAGTTTTATTGAGGCAGCTGATTCTGTCGCAAGAACAATTGAAAGTGGTGGAGCAAGACGTGCTGCAGCAATCGCACATGTTGATATTTCTCATCCAGAAGTTATGAATTTTGTTGATGCTAAATTAGTTGATGGACGAATTTCAAGTTTTAATATTTCTGTATCTGTCAATGAAGATTTTCTCATGGCTGTTGAAGCAGATGACAAATGGACATTTAAATTTAAACAGAAAGAATATGGAACTGTAAAAGCAAGAGATATATGGAATAAGATTGTTTCAAATATGATCAATTGTGCGGAACCAGGTATAATAAACTGGCACAACTTTGCAAAAAATAATTCATATTATTTTGAACCGGTTTTGGGAACAAATCCATGCGGAGAAACAACATTAGGACCATATGGAGTATGTGATCTTGGATCTCTTGTCCTACCTAATTTTATCACAGGAAGCATTAACACCAACTGGAAAAAATTACAAAGTGTAATTAGAACAGCTGTAAGATTTCTTGATAATGTAATCGAAGTTAATAAATATACATTAAAAGAGATTGATATTAACGCTCATAAATCAAGACGAATTGGTATTGGTGTTATTGGATTAGCTGAGTATTTATTTGCAAAAAAAGTAAAGTATGGAAACGAAAAAGCTGTTGATGAAACAGAACGTCTCATGAGATTTATTCGGGATGCTGTTTATCAATCATCAGTTGAGTTGGCCATTGAAAAAGGAGCATTTCCAATGTTTGATTCTATGCCATATGGAAAAGCGTCTTTTATTAGAAAGCTTCCGGCTTCATTGCGAATGGATATTAAAAAATATGGTGTTAGAAATTGTACATTAATGGCTCTTGCTCCGACCGGCACAATCTCACTGCTGACTGAATATTCTAGCGCAATCGAACCTCTTTTTGCTAAAGCTATGAAACGAAGTGATAGAGTTAGTGATAGAGTTTATATACATCCAAAGTATCAGGAAATGATTACCAATGGTGAAGATATTCCTGATTGGTTTGTAGATGCATATGATCTTGAACCAAAAGATCATTTTGAAATGCAAGTTGCTTGTCAAAGGTATTGTGATGCTTCTGTAAGCAAGACTATTAACCTTCCAAAAGAGACAACAGACGAAGATCTAAGTAATCTATTACTAGAGTATATACATGACCTCAAAGGCGTAACAGTTTATCGTGACGGGTCCAAAGACGGTCAAATATTGAATAGAATGACAGATAAAAAAGCATGTGAATATATATTAAATAATAATTCTACAAAAATCGAATCAAATATGCAAGAATCAGATGTTACATGCTCCAATGGTTCTTGCGACATATAAAGGAGATATAAAAAATCGGAGATCTATTTTTAATAAAATCTTTTATATCCCATTCAGGAAAAAAATTAAATTTTAAAATTGAATGTGATTTTTTAACTGATGGAGAGATTAAAACTCTTGCTTATATTATATCAAATAAATATGATTTTAGAAGAGTTATTGGCATTCCGAGAGGTGGTATTAGATTATGTAATGAACTTAAACAATACTGTAATAAAAAATCAGATACTATATTAATAGTTGATGATGTTTTAACAACCGGAACCTCTATGGAAAATGAAAGAAACAGATTTGATAATATAACAAACATACAAGGAATTGTTATATTTTCTAGAGGAAAGAGCCCCGTTTGGATAGATCCAATATTTCAGTTATGGAACGAAAATTAAAAAGAGAAAACAGAATGGAAGAATTTACAAAAATGCAACAATTAGATATATGGATTGAAAAATTAATTTTTCCAGGAGAATCTAAAAATTTTATTCAGGATATTGAAGAAAGTTCTATACCTAATGTAGAAACGCGCAGAAAATTTGTTTTATATACAGAAGAACATCAATATATTATAGTAGCAATAAATAGAGAAAGAGACGAGGGATATCTTGGATGTCAGGTTCAAGTAAGAAAAGCAAGAGCTGGAGAAGATTGGTTAAGAGGCAATGACCTGCCAGATGGATCTTTTAATGAAGAGACATGGAATAATATTATTAATTCAATTGTTAGATATGAACTAGTTAAACTAACAAAATATTTAAAACCAGAAGTAGGAGATATTAAAGATGTTAATTTTAAAAGAACATGAAGTATGCCCATTTGCTTCACAATGTGTTTATAATTCAACAGGAAATTGTTGTGGATCACAGGGAAATAGAGACACTCAATTTACTTGTGATTATGTTATAAATGGTCAAATTATTGAGGGGCAACCAGCAAGATTGGTTGGTGATAAGACAGGTAAAATGAAAGTTATTATGGAGTAAATAAATTATGGATGAAAATGAAAATATTCAAAATGACAAGATTGAGCAATTATTAAATGAGTATGATATTCATAGAGCAGCTATTAAAGACATGATTGCTGATCTAGAAAAGATTAGAGTACGAGTTGATACTTTAATTCCTGATACTCTTGATGCTCGTTTTATGAGATATTTTGAGGAAAAAGTTAAATCAGTTACTGCTTTATTTAATTCGTTACTTGATATGAGAAGAGAAATAGCCAAAAGTATAAAAGATGAAATTGATATTAGACGTCGAATTAAAAATACAGATAAAATTGCTGATATTGAAGAAATGCTTGATATTAGAGGACTGGCATCTAAAATAGATCAGTTTAAGAACGAGAAAGAGAAGATACAAAAGAAAAGAATCAAAGAAAATAAAGAACAAACAATTGAAGATGGGATCAATATACCAGGAATAACTAGTCGTGTGGAGGGAGCATTAAATGGTTGATGAAATTAAAAATGGCGAAGATAAGTCACAAACCGAAGTAAACGTAAAAGACATATTGGATAGTGTCTCACTTGATTTAGATGGAGATGTGAAACCTGAAAAGACAAGAAATGAAGTTACATCAGAAATTATTGACCTTGAAGCAAATGAAATAGAAAAACCTCTTGATGAAGATGAAGAAAAAACAAAAGAATTATTTGAAGAATTTAGTTCATTTCTTGAAACTAAAGCAGATATTGTTGAAGATAAAACAACAGTATCAGTAATACCTACAGGAATTGATTTAATTGATGCTATTCTTGGAGGTGGTTTTGCTGTTGGTAAAATGAATATTATTGTTGGACAGCCAGGCAGTGGAAAATCAATGTTAGCAATTCAAACATTGGGGCAAGGACAAAAACAACATAATGGAAAAATGCTTGCCGGTTTTTTAGATTCAGAGGAAGCAACTACAACAATAAGATTGTCAAATCTTGGAGTAAGGTATCCAAAGATGAGACCATATACTGATGTAACGGTCGAAAAAGTCTTTAAGTTCATTGAAGGGTTATCTGTATTCAAAACTCAAAAGAACATCGTTGATACACCATCTATGCTCGTTTGGGATAGTATTGCAAATACATTATCTCAGAAGGAAAGAGAAACAGATGATCCAAATAGTGTAATTGGATATAAAGCAAGATTGCTCTCTATACTTGTGCCGAAATATGTAGCTAAATGTTCTCAACACAATATTTGCTTTTTGGCTGTTAATCAATTAAGAGACGTTCTATCAATAGGGCAATTTGCACCTGCGAAAGATTTAAAGTTTATGACTCAATCAAAAGATATGCCTGGAGGCAATATTTTAAAATATAATGCATATCAACTAGTTGAAATGACAATTAAAAGTGTGATAGCTCCCGGTAAAGCTAATGATTCTGAAAAATATGGATTTGAAGGTATCATTGTAAAATTAAAATGTGTTAAAAATAAATTATTTTCACCAAATGTGGAAATTAATATTGTTGGTTCATTTACCACAGGGTTTTCAAATTTCTGGACTAATTATAACTTCTTAAATGAAAAAAAGCGTCTTAATACTGGAGCATGGAACTATCTAGTTTCATTACCAGAGAAAAAATTTAGAACGAAAGATGCACCACAATTATATAATAATGATGAAGACTTTCGTATCGCATATAATAATGCAGTTAAGGAAGCAATTCAAACAGAAATTATTGATAAATATAATCCGGAAGTTGACTAATATTAATTAATATTTAGAACAAATTATAAAGTTATTATTGAACTTATGAAAAGGAGAAAAATACAATGCCAATGTCAGATGTGATAAACCAGTTCATTGAAGAAACTACAAAAAAGATAGTAGATGAACCACATGAAGTAATAGTTACTTCATCTATATCAACAAAATCAGTTATAATTCAAATTAAAGTGGCACAAAGCGATTGTGGCAAGATAATTGGTAAACATGGTCGAACAATTGATTCTATGAAAGTTTTATGTTTGGCTATTAAAAATACGAACTTTCCTGATGATTCACGGAAAGTTATTTTAGAAGTACTTGAAGATGAAGATTCAAGTTTTCGTTATAATAGATAATTG
Source organism: Candidatus Aenigmatarchaeota archaeon (assembly GCA_017610225.1). The sequence continues at coordinate 7,255 of JAFCCM010000049.1, forward strand.
GAGGAAAAAATAAAATGTTATCAAAAGAGAGTAAAATAAGAGTTCTTGAAAATTTTTATGGAATTGATTATGTAATTTTCGGTAAAGCTCTCAAGGATGTTCAAAATTGCTGCCCAATAATAAAAGAAGAATATATTTCAGTTAAAGGAGCTCTTCTTTCAGTTTATGTTGAAATGCTAAAACTTATTGGACACAAGCCAGATGTTCTTGAAGAAAAAGTTACCCCTAAAGATCTTTTAGTAATGGCAAAAGAAAGCGCCAAAAATGCTAGACATGCATCTCAAAAAGTTGTTACAACAGAACAAGCACGCGCTGATATTAAAGCTGAATTAAAAGAAGCTTTAACTGCAGATAAAGATGCTGATGTTGGTAAGTTAGTTGAAGCCAAAATTAGAGAGAAAGCATATAGATTAGCTATTGATAATCTGCTAGTTGCTAGAGCTCTTCATGAGGGAACATCTATCAATGAACTAAATGAATGGACAGGCAAGATCGTTGAAGACTCGTATAAAATTCTTCGAGATAATCTATGCGAAATAGCAATAATGATCTTGAATGATGACCAACCCGAATAATCCATTTGAAAAATTATTAGATTATTTAAATGCACAAGATCAACTAAAGAAAAAAGCGCCTGTCAAGGAAACAAAACCGAAAAAGGTCAAGAAAATAAGTGATACTCAAAAGTTAATCGAAGAATCAAAAATATACAGTTATATTCCAGGTGAGACCTTTGAACATCCACCACCTAAAAAGTCAGATGGTTTTGATGTTTCAAAGTTCGAGTCTATGATGCGAGCAAAACTTATAGAAGAATATAAAAAAACACAGACTTATGAAAGACCATATATCTCAGTTAGTGAATTGTGTTCTTGTATAAGAAAATGTTATTATGTTCGCATAAAATATCCTGTAGATTTTAAAAATCTTTATACATTTGCATATTTATATTTGATTCAGAAAGTTGGCAATGTAATTCATGATATTATTCAAGAATTATATAATTTTTCTGAAACCGAAAAAACAGTTGTAAGTGAAAGATTTAAAGTTAAAGGACGAGTTGATGGGATTCGTGATAGCTTCTTGTTTGAAATTAAAAGTATAGATTTTGAAAAATTCAACAATCAATATATCAAGGAGCATTATATACAGGCGATTATATATGCATATATCCTTAATAAAGAGTATAATTATAAAATTAAAACAATTACCATTATTTATGTAATTAGAAATTTAAAAAAGATTGTGCCATTTGATTTGCCAATAAATGATAAATTAGCTGAATCCATTCTCAACAAAGCCCCCATCTTAAAATCTGCAATAGAATCTCTTCAAGTTCCTGAACCGTTTGGTTCTACGCAAGAATTGTGTAAATTTTGTTTGTATAAAAAACAATGTGAAGAAGATAAATGTGAAATAATGGTACAACCATTTAAGAAGAAAAAACATCCTAAAGATAAGAAAAAACCAAAACCACCAATGCCAGAAAAGAAAGACAAAAACACAGCCTTTTTATTATAGTGGAGGAACGATTAAATGATTTTAGTTTACCCAATGTTAGTTTCAAGAGCAGTTTCAGAGAATATTGTTCCTGGTCTTGCTAAAACTATTGAAGGATATATAATTGTAAATGCCAAAGATTCAATTATTACCGATGTTGAAGTTAAAAAAAGATATAATTTCAAGATAAAGGCTGGTAAAATGATTGCGAAAGAAAGTGTAGATCTTTTAGAAGGATCTGAAGAAGACTGGGGTGGAAGGACTAAAGATAAAGCTAAAGAATGGAAATCAGCTGAACAACTGAGAGATGAAAAGAATGAACGAGAGGAAGAAGCATTAAAACTGAAGAAAGAAAAACATCGAGCTGATATGCAAGATAGAATACTAAAGCAACAGAAAGATAAAGAAGATAAAGCTACAGAAAAAGAAATAGAAGACGCCAAAAAAGCTTCTGTATCAGTTAAAATTTCAGATAATAAAGCATTATCAATAGAACCAAGTACTATAGAAATTGAAGTGACAGACAAGTATGGTGAAAAAAGAATCGAATCTTTTGGCGTTAAAGTTATACCATTTAGAGTTAAATCAGATGCTAAATTATCAAGGTTGATTTTACATGATATACAGATGAAATCTTTTAATGCTGCAATGGTAGGATTTGGAAGAAAAATTACAAGAATCGTTTGGAGATTCCTTGATAGATGGAGTGGCAATTTAAAACTTGGCGGCTTAACTCCTTCTGGTGACCCAAGACGTGATATTATTATGGCGAGAACCGGACATGGTGGAGAGGGTTTTATAGTTTTAAGCAAGACAGAAGATATTGATGAAATATTTTTAAGTAACATTAAAAGAATCAATCGGTTATTTAAAATGGGGTGGGGCAATATTATTATAACAGATGATATTAATCGAATGGCATATTTCTGTATGAAAAAATTTAGGGGTGTTTGTACAGCAATCAGTTATTCTATGATATATGCAAATTTTGGTCAACTACAAGTTTATAATGATTTAGAAGATGCTAAAAGAAAAACAAGTTCAATATTTAAAATACGTAAGCAATTTAGTAAAATAGTTGCTGAATGGCTTGTAGATCAAAAACAAAGTAAGTATTTAAGCGAGGGTAAAAAAGATGGATAAAATTGATAAATACCTGGAACATATTTATATTCAAGAAGATTTTCAAAACTTGATTGAGACAACTTTTGAAAAAGATATTCATAAAGTTTCTAAAGACATCAAAGGTAAAAAAATATTCAAACAGATGCACAGTTTATTAGATCCCAAAAATCCTGCTAAGTCATTAAAAAAGATTAAGAAATTTATACCTAAAGTGCCAAAAATAAATATAAATACTATTGATAAATATATGGCATCAAAAGTAAAAGATTATAGAAATCTAAAGAAAACAGCAGATGTTATTATTAGTAATTCTATAACAGGAATAAGTAAAGAAAGTAAAGATGCAGCATCATCTTTTCTAGCAATTTCTTCATTGTTTGGAAAGAAGAAGGAAAAAATCACAACAAAAGACAACTTAAAAAAGAACATTAGAACTTTTGTTACAAAAGTTAGAAAATTTACTGAAGAATATGAGGAAAAAGAAGAAGGCGGTGTTAAAATATCAAAAGAAGATATTCCAGATTTTGCTGTTGCTTGGGTAATTGTAATTATGACAATTTCTTTAGCAATTGCTGTGGGTACCGGATTATATGGTATAATTGCAACTGTATCAGGGCTTATTTCTGGTATAGGTGGAGGTACTTTTATTCTTGCTGCTTTTCTTTTGGTCGCATATCTTTATTACTTAGGTACGACAGGTTCGACAGGGTAATCATGGAAACTCTAGCAAATATTAAATCTAATGTTGAAAGCCTTGAATTATATAGTGATGCATTTCCTTTTCGTCTTGGTTTAAAAATAAGAAACTTTGAAAATGAAGCTGAATATAAAAGGTTTCTTAAAAATGTTGAAATGCTTGTACGGCGATGTCATGAGTATAAACTCTGGAGAAATTATTTGATTGATGTTTTACAAATAAATACTTGTATGATAACCAATGAATCTATTGACCAGGTAACAATAGAAGTTCACCATCATGTTCCCTCATTATATATATTAGTATCAGCCCTCGTTAATAAAAAAATTGAAACACAAGAAGACTTTTGTACTTTTGATATTGCTCAGGAATCAATTGAATTACATTTTAAGAATAAGATTGGATATGTAACTCTATTAAGATCTATTCATGAAAAATTTCATAATGGATATTTAAACATTCCAATTCAAATGATTAAAGGAGACTATAATTATTTTGTAGAAAATTATTCAAAGTATTTAGATGAAACAGATATAGATATAATTCAATCAAGATTAGCTATTAATGAACATAATTGTTCATGGGCAAAAGATGATTACCCAATATCGGAGGCTATGTAAATGACGATATTAATTAATAATGAAGCAATTAGACAGCTTCAATCTCCTCTTGATATTGAACAATTTGGTCAGAGATTTAAAACAGAAAATGAATTGTTTACGTTTCCAGATCCAAATTTAGAAACTATTGATAAAAATTTATTTTATATTTTAAAAAATTCAGAAGAAGTTGACTTTGAACTAAAATATAAATATCGTCCAGATTATTTAAGCTTTGATTATTATGGAACAACAATAATGTGGGAATTTTTAATGTATGTTAATGGAGTATTTTCATTAGAAGATTTTGATTTAATTAAAGTAATAATTCCTTCAATGGATGCGATAATATTTATTTTACAAGATCAATATGCTATTAAAGATCCTGAAGATTTACAAGCAATTTCTTGGTAAGAGGATATAAACATGAAAGTAAAAGACTCATTTAAATTGGTAGGCAATGTACCAAATATAATAAATCTTTCAGAGTCTGTACTTCGTTCATTCTATGATGAAGAAAATAGTCCTCGTCATGTATTTGCAATTTTAGAATTAAAGAAAAAAAGTATTGTTCATTTTACAAATAAAAAAATTTTTAAATTAATTACAAATATAAAACAGAGAGAAAAAATTCAGATTGTAAATTTTGATTATCCATTACCCGTTTCATATAATCCACCAACAAAAGGATTAATTATAAATTTAAAACCATTCGGGGTAAAAGAAATATCAAATATGAGCCCAAATGATTTATATGCATCTTTGGTTTATGCTTATTCATTTGAAAAGATGGCAACCAAAAAATTTAAAATATCAGAATCATATGCAAAAATAATCATTAATTATTTACTTTCTTTATATGTTAGAGCGTTTGGTAGGAAATATGGTTTAGTTGGAATATACTCCTCTGGCATTCCAAAATTAAAATTTTTAATTGCCTGCTATATATTAGCATCGTATTTTGGTAATGCTACAAATAAAGATCTTTTTAAGAAAGCATCTGCTCTAGCACCCTATATGTATTCCAATGAAATTGAACAATTAAAAAGATATAATTTTTCTGAGATTGATCAATTTATTAAAGCTGTTTCTGATTTGAAAGTAATGCCAGGTCTATCAGTTGCAGTTTTTACAACACTTTTGTATAGATTTTATGGAGTCGATGTACTCGCTGCCCTTGAAGATTGTTCTAGATTCTTCTCTGTTATAGTGACTTCTAGCATTCCAGCTTCTAGAGTTGTTCCAAGAAATTTGATAAAAGTTAATGAACAAGAATATTTTAAGTTAGTTGAAATAACTCGGAGGATGTTTTAATGAAACAATTAGATAAACAATTAGATATTATCCAAAAAGATACACTTCAAGAAATTGATCCTATTACGACAACTTTAGCACTAGGTACAATAGTATTAATTTCAAGTCTAGTGATGTTACTTATAGGTGCAACCACTATAATCAATAGTGTAAAGGTTGATAAAACATTATCTAAGAGACTCAATAAAATTTTAAATAGCGGAAATAAATGGATTGTACATATTTTTCCAACTAAAGAAGCAAATGCTTTTTCTCTTGGTTTTGGAAAACACGTTTTTGTAACATCACAATTATTAAAAATTTTATCTCCTGATGAAATAGATTCTATTTTATTACATGAAGTTTATCATAGTCAGAAAAAACATGCTTATAAACAATTAGCATATAAATATCCTCTTTTTTATTTAGTTATATTTATCGGGACGTCTATTCTGACTACACCAGTTGTTCCCATATTAGCAATACTTGCTATGTTTATCGCAAATACAGTTGGAGACATTGTATTTAAAATTACCTTTGGAAGAAAGATGGAATATAATGCTGATAGTTATGCAGCAAAACTTGGATATGGTAAGCAATTAATTAGTGCAATAGAAAAATTAAAACAATGGGCAAAGGCAAACAGCAAAAATCAAAAATGTGGTAGATGGTGTAAAATAATAAATAAAATAAATAGTTCAATTGATGAGCATCCAGAATGGCATAAACGTATTGAAAATATTTTAAAAAATACAAAAGAATTGACGAAAGTCTTAAAAACAAAAAGCTTTGGAAAAATAAAAGATTTCATAACGAAAGAATGGGGTAAGTAATGGATA
>JAFCCM010000123.1 GCA_017610225.1 Candidatus Aenigmatarchaeota archaeon
CTTCAAATTAAAAACAGATTATTCAACACAATTGTTGTTGAAGACTCAACGTATAGCGATATTGATATTAATATAGCTGATTATTTAACAGGTAATAGTTCCCCATGTTGTACTGCTGATTCAACATCGGTACCTCTTTGTATGGGGGATGAAATAACAAAATGTCAGAGAGAAGAAGTTATTACTCCGCCAGCTGGTGCAAATTGGAGAGGGTTGTGGGTGCCAGCAACTCCATATAGTATTAATGATATTGTTGCAAGTGGTTTATTACCCGGAGATTTTTTCATTAGTACTCAGGATCATATATCTACACCTGAACAAACAAAACCAGGGTTTGGAACTGATTGGACTTTGGTGTGGTCTTTATATAGTCAAATGGTTTGTACTGATACAACTGGAGTTAATGCTTCAGTGTATGCTCGAGAAACATATGATTGTGGTTCCTATTTTGATCTAGGTGCTGTAACTGATATGCCACAAGAGATATTCATTCAATATGAAGAAGATATTCATGATAACCTAAGATGTCCGGCAGCTGATGGTACTGGATTTGTTGTTTCTACAATATTTGAGTCGGAATATACAGATACCAACTCTACACGTATTTCTAATGGTGCCTCATCAGTAAATATAATTTTTGAACAGGCACACTCAACTTCAACATATTCTATTGCTGCAACTTTAAGAAACTCAAGTGGCACAGGAACGAATTATACTTCAATTGTTACAGATAAAGACGCTAATGGATTTATAGTAGATTTTTCTGCTCCTGTTGCTTCTTCAGATTATTGGATTGATTGGTATATAACCGATTCAACTAATGCTGGCATAACCTCATTATCTATTGGGGAACAGGAAAAAACAATAACCTTAAATCAACCATGTGATTCTACTAACTATGTGTTTTCAGTAGTGTTAAGTAATACTGTAGATGGCGCGCCTGTTGCATATGGAATAACTGTTATAGATCAAACACCAACTACATTTACGGTGAGGTTTTCTGCACCAATGGACTCTGCCAATTATAGCTTAGAATGGTTCGTTTGTGAAGGCGAGGTTAGAGGCAATTACAGTATACTACCAGGAATTTCAGAAGCAACCGTTTCATTACCATCTGCAATTGAAGCAGGTTATCCATTAGTTATTACTATGGCATCGGATGATCCAAATTCATCAATATACACACCACTAATAACAAACAAAAGCGATACAGATTTTACAGTTCAATTCTCAAGTATTATTGACACCACCGGAAACTATTATATTTCATGGATAGTACCTGAGTATGTAACTGGGTTGTATGATTCGTTTGAGTATTATCAAACAGGTGGGTTTAGAGATTTTGATTCTGAGGGATTATTTGATTGTACTCATGGTTTTGATCTTGTTAAGATTACAATTGAAGATGTAGTCAATTATCTTCTTCAAGAAGATGGTTTCAAACTCACACAAGAAGATGGTTTTGATATTTTACTATAACATTGTCATTCATACCTAGTTATTATCTTTGAAAAATAAATATGGTTTAATATTAATAAGATGCCTGCTTTTTATTTTAGAACAAATTATAAAATTGTTATCTTATATACTTAAGGGAGATTTTATATGTCACAATTTAAAAGAGAGATATTAAAATTAGCAGACACTACACTTTTAACCAATAAGGAAATTGGCAGGATAGTTGGGTGTTCACCAAGAACAGTCCACAAGTACGCCGGATCTTATGTTGACCGATGTAGAGCAAAATCGGATTTAGACGGTAAAGCGTTTGAGATTCAAAAAACTATTTTATTACCAGATATCCATTATCCGCATAACGAACCAGCGGTAATGGATGCAGTGGAAGAATTTATTTTAGATTATCAACCAAATGAATTAGTGTACATGGGAGATCAACTTTCGTTAGATTGTATTTCAAGTTGGAATAAAAAGAAACCTCTATTAAAAGAAGGTCAAAGATTAATAAAAGACTATGAATTATTTGATGAAGAAATATTGAAAGTTCATGAAAATATAACAGAATCTGATACTCGCAGAACGTTTATGATTGGAAATCATGAGCAACGAGTTGAATGGTACACAGAAGAACATCCCGAGTTGCAAGGATTTATAGATATTGAAACTCATTTGCATTTAGCAGATAGAGGATACAATATTATAGAATATAATGGAGTTTATAATATTGGCAAGCTCTCAGTGATACATGGTTTTTATTGGAATAAATATCATGCAACAAAAACTCTTGAAGCTTTTGAAGGTAATGTTGTTTATTCACATGTTCATAATCCACAAATGTATTCAAAGGTTTCACCGGTGGATCGTAAAGGTTATCATATGGCTACATCATTACCATGTCTTTGTAGCATCAAACCAGAGTATAAAAAGAATACTCCCAATTTCTGGATTAATGGTTTCGGCGTGGTCGAGCACCTTCCAGCTACGGGATTTTTCAATCTTTATACTATTATTATAATTGATGGTTCATTCATGTGGAATGGTGTATATTATGGGAAAACCTTATAGTAAATTTTTAGAACATATATATGTAAGCTCACCTACAAAATTTTTCGACTGACTTTAAACAAATACGAGGTCGTAGTCAGTGACCTGTAAAGGAGATAATATCATGACT
>JAFCCM010000050.1 GCA_017610225.1 Candidatus Aenigmatarchaeota archaeon
CCAATTGTGCTACAGAGACAAAGCCAATCGTCGGATTCGAACCGACAACCAAGGCTTTACAGGAACCTTGCCATACCGTTAGGCCAGATTGGCAGATAACACCACAGCACAGCACGAATATTCCAAACACGTTAAATTTGAATTTCGATACATGCAATAGATCCTAACGAAGAATTCCATTTTGCATACCGTTTGCGTGTGCTGCGGTTAATGTGCATGACAGGACTTGAACCTGTGACCTCTGCCCTTTCGGGTGCGCTGTGCCGAGTCGCGAACACTGAGCCACATGCACTTGATGAATGCAGGCGGATGTTTTATAGTCTACCGCCATCGACTCAACAGTTCCCAATTTTCTTTTAGGTCAAAACGCACTGCGAGTAAAATGACCGATGTCACACGGTGGGATTCGAACCCACAATCGCCGAGAGCTGACTCCCGTGTCTTATCCACCTGACTTCGTGTGACGTTTTGTGAATGCTGCAACCTGCTAGGGATTCGAACCCAATACATTCACGATATATATGAACTATGTGCATAGCACATCTATATCTCTTTCACAGTGGTTTGGGTTGCGCCGTAGGAAATGAACCTATAATTTTTAACACTGGCGCCCATGATGAAATGTTTGGAGTCTGCTGGATTTAACCAGCAACCACAGTTCCTACCTTATGAGGACAGCATTGCCAGAGCGACTGGTTGCTTGCTTTCGCGTTCCACAATCACTACTTATCGGTTGATAATGGCTATGTGGTGTTTTCTCGTCGGTATGTGATAACAGCCTTTTGTTGTGCAGAGCACTTTAGACTCCATTATGAATTTAAGTGTCGGTCTACCAAACCGACTTGATCATTTACTATTCGAAATCTATAAATCATTTAAGATTCTCCACCGAATAGATGGTAGGAATTTCCGATCAAATTTGGCGGATTGACAACCGCCTATGTTAACAATACATACTACACACCCATATGATATAAAGGTTTGTATTTGAATTTTTTGGTAAGTTAAATCGCATTATATCAATATAATCCATGAGGTGTTCTGATAACACTATCTACTCGGTACATCGTAGCGTTATGTAAAACGTATGTATCTCCGATAACTATTTCTTTAAACATGTCAATATCAGTTTCAACATAATAATACGATCCGTTACTATAAATAGTTGTTAAAAATATATCACCATAATACACCTTTCCATAAACTCCTCCCTGCAAATAATCTTTAGAAATAATTGTTACTTCCAACATTTCTCCAGAGTAAACAGAACTACCATTATTATCAACGGTTGCAATATAGTAGATATTAATCATTAAAAACAACAATATCATTACACATATAAATTTCTTAGTTATCTTTGCCATAATATCTAATACATCGTTATCAGATATAAAGGTTTGTATTTTTTATCACATCCCGAATTGGTCAAAATACATCTCCCTGACATCCTTAACATCATCAAAAATATCAGCCATAAGCCGCAGCTCAGGTTTATTATTTTCATTCACACGCAGAATCCACAACTCTTCAATCTGATCGCCATTCTTTTCCAAAAACGCCTGTTTATACGTGGACAGTTGAAGAGCATGTTTATTAAAGAATCCTTTAGGTGCTTCTCCATCATGCTCTTCCATATACACAATTCTATCCTCATAATCACCCTTAGACTCATCGTAGAATTTTTTAGATGTCTTCAAATCCACAACACATAACTTCCCATCAAGATACCCCTTGAAATCAACCCTGCCTGCAACTCTCAACACATCACTCCATACCACCTCTTCTAAAGTGACTGGCTTGAACGTATGCTGCTGCATGACAGATTTAATTTTACGGTTGATATTTCCAATCGCGTCTAAAGAATCATCATCCAAATATTCCATGTACGCCACATCTTCAAGTTCTGGGGTGTGGTTTGGTAGTTGCTTGGCGCATTCACTCTCAAAGAAATAATGACAAGTCGTGCCTATCATAGCACGTCTGGCTGTGTGTGCTTCAGCATTCTCGAAGTTGCGTTTGAACCATTTCAACCCTTCACTCTCAGGAAGTGCTTTTAAAATGGTTGTCACACTAGGAAAACTAACAATACTCCCATCGTCTTTCCGTATGTCATATACCCTATGCCCTCCAACCATTCTTGCGCTAAGCATTTTAGCCATCTAAACCACCACGTAACCTTTGCCTTTACAACTTCTACATTCTTCTGTGCCGCCACCCGAACTCCAATTACCACTGGTCTGTGTGTAAAATCCAGAGTCTACTTGTCCACAGCCATTACACACAGGACATCGTACTATGTACGTTATGGTTGGCATACCTGTCACAACAAGACCACTTTCAGATGTCAATTCTAGTGTATTCATATATATATCACCTCAGCAATGTCTTTGTGGTGGAGTATCCTTACCATCATTCTGATACACACCAGAGTACCCATCAACCACATTCCCACCTTCAATACGCTCAAGAATCATCTGACCCATACGTGCATTCTTATACAACATAATCCCAGCACGATTCTTTACTGTGAGCAATACCTGTGAACTACCGATAAAACCTGCATCCCATATACCTGCATCAATACTACAACCCATACGAATGAGACTTGAGCGCGCTCTAAGTCGTCCTAGACAATCCATTGGAACATGTATTTTTGGATCAAGAGTAATCAAGTAAGACCCCCGTCTAAGAAATACGTGCGGCTCTGTGTTCGTTCTTCCTCCTGTAAAAGGAATTTCTGCGACTGCTGGTTTTGAACGATTCGCATTGTCAAAATCTAAAACACCGCGCGCGTCTGATACAAACCCTTCAACTTTTGTGAGGGTCATGTCAAATCCGTTCGGCTGAGTCTGTATATTTCGGTCGATTACATTTTCAACCATACTGTCTGCTACTACATCTCCTGTTAATATCATATATAACTCCTAAAAAATAAAAAATAAGATTACTCAAATAAATCATCTGAATAATCAACATCCTCGACATTTTCCTTGTCTCGAAGTACAGGTAGGCCGTAGAATTTAGCAGTGCCTTCATTAGCATCAACTTTCATAGTTGTGAATGTCTTACCGATTAATTCAGGGCGACCCTTAAATTCACGAATCTTTGCAGTGTATTCTGTCAAGCCATCTGCACCCATTTCCTTCGAGCAGTCAACAATTTGCCAAACCTTGTTAAAAGTACGTTTCTCAACATCACCATCTTCCCATTCCTTGTCAACAAGTGCTTGCCCTTTCCCATCTTTCTTGGTCGAACTTAACTTCTTCCAATTTTTAACATGTGTAATGTAATATTTAGGACATTCCAACGCCTTACTCGCCTTCAACAATTCATTGTAGTACTTGGCTCGTCTATTCCAAAACTTGAAATTAACACCATCATCAACATCCAATTCATTGAAATTGCGCATCATGGTTTCTGCGTCTGTTAAAAGTGTGTCAAGTCCATCAAAAATGAACCCTGCCACCGTAATTTCACCAGATTTTATAGCCGTGTCAATATTGGAAATGAATGTGTGCGCTCGTGCGAATGACCGCTCGTAGTCAATTTCCTTGTAAGTATTCCCATCACGCTCAACCATATCAAATATGGTTGGATTTTTCACGATGATGTTTTCATCAGAATCGTAATGGTCTTTCCATAGTGGGAAGTTGGCATTATCCAAGTCCAGTACGAAAACTTTGTCACCATTTTCGATCTGTTTCTTTGACCTACATGCCATTGCGATACCAGATTTAAGCGTATCTTCAATCCCTATGAGAAGGGCACATATGGAAGACTCCATACGTTTTCGTGGTTGGATGCTCATGTCATCTAAGTCTGCTTCGTCTGAGAATAAGTCACTCATTACACATCACCAGACATGTTTTTGGAACAATAGCCACCTCGTTACCACCATTGAAAAATACAAGTATATCACTAATAGACTCTATTACACGATCTGCTTCAAATGCTGGTAATTCCTTCCCATTTGGGAAATATATTTTGTATGTTGTCATATCAAATCACCTCAAAAAATAATGTGAGCGGATTACTCCGCCCAAACATCATCCTTATCGTCTGCATTTTCTGGCTCGTCGTCTGCTTCAGTTTCGATTTCTTCTGAACTTTCCCTAGTCTCAGATTCTTCCTCGACTTCTTCCGTAGGAATACCCTGCGCCTCAAACTCAGCATAAATGTACTCCTGAATAACCTCATCCGAAACACCTGTGAGGTATTTCTTCTCAACCATATCCTTGACCACAGCAACCGTAGTGGCATCCAACATAGCAGTGACTACCTTTGCAACCTCAGCCTGCCTTATCGCAGCCTTCTTGGACTCCTTCTCAGCATCTTCTTCCTTGGACTCCTTCTTAGAGTCTACCTTATCCTTACCCTTCTTAGCCTTGGCATCTTTCGCCCGCTTGACACCACTCTTGGTCTCAATTAGAGATGGGCTTCCTTCAACAGGTATGATTGCGGTAATGTCAAAATCCACAAACACTTTATCGTCATAATCACTGGCACGTTTCTTCTGCCCGACAAGGATTACTTCAACACCATTATACATAGGTGTGATTTCATCAAATAAGAACTCTTCATCATCCACAACATCATTGATATCCTCTGGCATGACCATTTCGAAATCATCCAACTGTATGAATGGTTTTGAAAGATGTGTAGGATTAACTACCCCTTTGATAATAGGTTCACCTTTTTCCTCATCCGATTCCAGATAAAGCGTAAACACTGGGTTCTTGTTGATTATCAGAGGATAATCCTCATCATCGTATTTATCCTGTTCCCACGGTGGAACCCTGGCAGGTTTGAATGATGCAATTGTTCCGACAACAGCACATGCTGTGAAATCTTCAAGGTCTGGAAGTGCGGTAATGGGGTGTACCTTAATCTTAGAGGTATCGATTTCAAACGCCTTGTCAACAGGTGTCACATTCTCAGGTGAGACATATGTAACGTCGCCCTTCTTTGTAAAGGCAAAGTCCACATCAACAAGCATTCCAAAACGATCTTTCTTGAATCCTTTGAAATGTGATGGCGCGTTTGGATCGGTGAAAACTCTGAACATCCCATCATCGCCTTTTTGAAGGAATGATAATGTTTGGGATTTGTTCTTGCCGAGTGGTTTCTTCTCAGTGGCAATATCCCTGGAACCGTAGAATACACCTCGTGCTGAGACGGTTTCCTTTGGTTCACTGTCCTTTCCACTACCTACAAGATAGAAACGGCATCTGTTCGCCATTGATTTCAGGGACACTCCTCGTTGGTAGCCCTTGGTGGCGTTATTGTAAATTTCATCTGTGATGTCTGCCTTGGTTACTACAAGATCGTTGTGTTCCTTAATCGCTGCTACTAATTGTGTTATACTTGGCTGTTTTGGTTTATTTTCTGATGTCATATTATTTCCTCAATTTTGGTTTATATTTAGATTTTAATTCAATGCTCACATGAGCAGTTTGAGTACGTTTCTATTGTATATAATGGTTTGTATTTAGGTTTAAATTGTCTACGGTACTAATCAACTTCATTATAACCACAATCATAACATTTCCAACCACACGGTTCCTGGTTTCGGTTTGGAATCCATGCCATGCCTGATTTATGCCTACCAATGCCTTCTGTGAAAATCGGATCCACATACTCTTTGCATTTCGGGCATTTTTTAGGATTTTTTCTCATTCTTTCATTCTCCTATACTTTCGCTTTCAAGCCCCCGGCGATAGCTTTAGCGGTGTCGGATGCTTTTTGCTCAATCTCTGCCGCTTTCTCAAAGCGTGTGAGATTATGCAAGTGACATTTATTGTCTAGTTGCAGGTGTATAACTTAATATTCAATATCATTTTCATCATCAAACTGAGTTTCAAGTTTTCTTTTTAACGTAACATCTCTGTCCAACATTTTATTAATTTTGTCAAGTTTATGATTTGTTTTTTCATCGCGTTTTGCGGTTTTCCGTTTGTTATGCATGTCCTGTATATCTTGAGAATATACAACAAATTCGCCTTCGCTTACTTGGTAGTATGAAACTGGATAATCCTTCGACAATCTTAAAACACCTCGTCCGTCTTCTGAATACTGATGACGCAACACTTTCATAACTATCCAATAAGGCAACAATCGTACCCATTCATATATCATTTTAATACTCTCCTATACTTTCGCTTTCAAGCCCCCTATCTTTAGATGGGGGATTATTGACATTAGTTGTCTACGGCGTAAGTATTAATTATTTAAGTACAAGGCTTATACTTTCATCACCATTGTCAATTGCATTTATAACTTTTCTTACAAATTCATCTGGCAATGCTTGTCCACCTTCACACATTATTCTAAATCCCATTTCATCTTTCATTCTTTTAAATACATCATCATCAAGTTGTAGATGTAGTTCGTGTATTTGTGTTTCCATATTATTATTCTCCTTTGTTTGTTTATTTCAAGCCTCCTGCACCGCTGCGCTAACGCAGGAGGTATTCAGTTTGACCTGTAACACATCACACAGTACACACCCATGTAATATAAAGGTTTGTACTTTGTTCTACCGTATATAGTATATTAAAGTGCACAGGAAATTATTAATTTATTATTGAAATAAAGAAATTTACATCTACTCAAAATTAATAATTTCCTGTGCACTTTAATATACTATATTATAATAATATAGAAAATCAATTCATGTAGTTAAATCAATCAGATCAATCAAACTATAATGAACACAACAAGAAACCCTTATATATGATGATGGTGTTATGTTTGTTTGAGGAATTAATATGAGTATATTTAACATTTTCAAAAAGAGAACATGCAAATAATGTCCAAATCATATGCTTCTGAAAACCAGTAATTTCGGATATTGGGTTTTAGCATGTGATGCAGTGGATAAACCAATATCAACATCAAAGAGTTATGGGAAGTTGAGTTACAAAGCACCTAAATGGTGTCCGAAGAAATGGAAAAAGAGATAATATGAATCTACTACCAAGAAAAGAATCCTTAAACCTAAAACACAATCCCAAGAGCGAGTTCTGGCAAGGTCAAGCAATGTGCGTAGCATCGGTTTTCGGCGCAATTCATGCAGGCTATAAATACATTGCCATAGACGCACCCACAGGCACTGGCAAATCCGTGATGAATGCTACACTTGCAAACCTCATGGGCGGATCACACATCCTGACAACTCAAAAGAAACTCCAAGAGCAGTACTTAGAACTAGGCTCGGATTATCAACGAGTTATGGGGCGATCTAATTTCGTATGTCTAAACGACAAACGCAAAACATGTGATGTAGGAATGTGTATCACAGGTCCAGATGATTTCAAATGCAAAGCCAAACCATCTACCGCTGGAAAATACCCTGCCTTCGCAAATAAGTACTGGGCTGGAAATGAGAAATGTCCGTACTGGGAAAATGTGGCAACTGCATGGCATGCTAAACACACAGTCTTTAATTATGCATACTACTCGCTTAAGATGAACTCGGATTTTAATGAATTTGAATTTACAGATGTACAAATCTTAGACGAAGGACACAATCTTGAAGATTACGTGCGAAATGTGTCATCATTTGAAATCACAGATAAGGGTCTGTACCACGTCAGACATGTAGCAGGCGTTGATACTATGGATGATGGGAAATTTGAGCGTGTAGACCGCCAGATTGGCGACAAACATGATGCTATTGATTGGCTAGACTCACTTTTACAGTTGGTGGGGCTGAGATTATTAGACTCCACAAATGCTAAAGAAAGTGGTAATGTTGAAGTCAAGAAAAGAATTGTCAAACTTGAGAATATGTCTCAAAGAATTAAGACAGTGGCGAGTAGGATTCATAGAAATCCAGACAATTGGGTTTACACCAAAGTTAACAACGGCTTCAGATTATCTCCACTAGAAATAGGGGACTATGCTAAAGAAGTCATATTCCGCCATGCCGATGTGCATATCTTCAGTAGTGCTACCCTGCCGCCAAAAAAAGTGCTCTGTAAAAGATTCGGGTTTTCAGAGGATGAGGTATACTATTACAGTATGCCGTCGCCATTTGATCCTGAGAAAGCACCGATATTCTCATACCCTCAGCCAAATATGTCCTACGTCCCAGATATGACAGGGAAACGGTTTAAAATGGGTGGCGTCCTAGCGTCTATTATGAAAGAATATCCAACTCAAAGAGGTTTAATATTATGCAACTCTTATGTAGAGGTAGAGTTTTACGCCAATTATTTACATGAGAAATTTCCAGACTGCTCAAAACGGTTGACGGTGCACTCACGAGGTGACAATGTTGAGAGTTTACTGGAAGACCACACGGCTAAATCAGATAGTGTTTTAATATCACCTTCAATGTGGGAAGGATTAGACCTCTATGGAGATTTGGCGAGGTTTTTGATACTTGCTAAAGTACCTTACCCAGATTATAACAACCCTGTGATTCAGGGGCTGAAGGAAATTGACAAGAACAGATATTTTCAAGATACATGTATGAAGATACGACAAGGAGTTGGAAGAGTGATTAGATCGGTTGATGACGAAGCTGATATTTACATTACGGATGCCGCGTTTAAGACGATTTATAGGTATAATTGTGCGCTGTTTCCAGAAGATTTTCAGGTACGGGTGGTGAATGTATGATTCATTATATTTTAATATTAAAAAGGAGAAATAAGTATGGAAGCATATGAATATGAACAAAAGGCTTCATTGCCCTTGGAATTGAAAGTAACGATGACTAAGAATCGCATACGAGATTTTTATAATGCGATGGATGGCGACGTATATGTAGGATTTAGTGGTGGTAAGGATAGCACTGTGCTTCTTGATATTGTTCGAAGCATGTACCCAGAAGTACCAGCAGTTTTTGTAGACACTGGTTTGGAATATCCAGAAATCCGAGAATTTGTGAAGACATTTGATAATATTGAAATACTTAAACCATCAATGTCATTCAAAAGTGTCATTGAGAAATATGGGTTACCATATGCGTCTAAATTGACTGCACGCAAAATTGAAGTATTACAAAATCCAACTGATCGAAATGTCAACAGTAGACATTTATACACTACTGGATATAGGATGGATGGAAAGCATTCTCCAAGGTCTATGCTTGCAAAGAAACATTTTAAACTCATAGATTCAAAGTTCAAAATATCTAATAAATGCTGCGATATTATGAAGAAACTACCATTTCATGAGTATCATAAAAAAACTGGGCTGTACCCATTCATTGGAACAATGGCATCTGATTCTGATTCACGTAAAGTAAATTATTTGAAATATGGATGCAATAGTTTTGAAGGCAAAAACATATCATCAAAACCTTTGAGTATATGGACTACTGCGAATGTGTGGGAGTATATCAAAGAACATCAGTTATCATATGCAAGTGTATATGATACTGGTGTAACAAACACAGGCTGTATGTTCTGCATGTTTGGTATTTTTTATGATGGTACTCCGAATAGATTCCAGATCATGAAAGAAACACACCCCAAACAATATGATTACTGTATAAATAAATTGGGTATTGGTGAATTGCTCGATTTTACAGGATATAATTATTGATGAATACTGTGAATATTATGATAAGCAAAAAACAATATGCAGACCTCTTCCGCTTCCGTGGAGACTCATTCGCAATCCAGCAAAGCGACGGCTCATACATAAGAGCCATGCGACCACCCACAGAGAACGACTTAGAAAAACACCTAAACCACACTCAAACATTAGCATTTTACCCCGCAATGAACAATTTATGTTATCTTGGATGCTTAGATTTCGACTTACCTAAAGATTTACGTAATGACCAATCCGCGCATGATGAACTTCGAATAAAAATCAAAGCCGCATGGGATATGATGTCTGATTTAGGTATTGAATCAAAACTTTTGGAAGCCACAGGCGGACGTGGGTATCATATATGGGTGTTTTCAGAGTTGGTCCCAACAAATATGATGTATGAAATGCTCAATCAAATTGTAGACGCTACACTTGTAGATGCTGAAATATTCCCAATTGACGGATTTGGATTTGGGAAAGCAATCCGCCCACCGCTTGGCATGCACCGTGTCTGGAAAGGTGTATCAACATTCATTGATCCTGAAACATTCAAAGAAATTACCGTGGATGATGAGTACACTCGGATTTTATCAAAAAAACGCATGACAAAAGATTTCATAAAATCTCTCGGTGTGCATGAAATAACGGGGCAGACACAGCGCCTTGACAACGATTTTTCATATGACTCCATACCCAAGTACTCGGATTTTTCAGAAGTTTTGGAAGAAATGCGACCGTGCTTTCAAAAAGTTTATGAAAACAAAACTGAAACAAACGGCGGCGAAGGATGGATGTTCATGACTGCTGCGGCGGCAGAAGTTTATGCAAACGGCGGTAGTGATGAACATGTTCATGAATATTTTTGTGTTCAAGAACATTATAAAAAACATACTACAAATAAACATTTAAAACCAATTAAAAGAAAAAATTTACTTCCATTCAGATGTAGCCGTTTACAAGAATTATGTGGTCAATGGGTGTCTGAATGTTGTCCAGAATGTCATATATATAAACAGCACACCCTATCTGAAAAAATCGATGAAGTTGTGGATAAGACCCAGGGAAAAGAAGAGCGCAATGATGGTGATATAAATGATACGCTTGAGCAATTTAAAGTAGTTTCAAATGATTTACACGATGCTCTCAGTGGTGGCAAATATACGCTCATGACAAATTCATTCAATGGTGGTAAATCGTGGACTATGATAGCATTTTTGAAGCATATAATCCACACCGAAGGACATAGAGTGAATTTCATAGCCCCGTCTAATAAAATCAAAGAAGTTATGATGAGTAGAATGAGGAAAGCAAAAGTCAATTTCATGGATAATCCAAGCAATATGGCTCTATGCCCACGCGCACAAACATTCAAACATTTGGGATATATTCCAACTATGGTGTGTAAGAAGTGTTCAGCATACACCCCCATTCAAAAATTGATTAAACCAATCACAGATGATTTCATAGATAGTGCTGACAAGCCGTTCTACGCCGATGTGGCGTACTTTAAGGAAAAGGCGGATGAGTATAGCACTTGCGCTAAATGGGTCTATCTGGCGACTCTGGAAGCTACTAAAGAAGAGAATATGGTACTTATTATGACATCTATGAAACTTAACCATCATTTCTTCATACCGGACAGCCCACTCATACCGGCATTAACATCTGATCAAACATTCTGCAATATAATAGACCAAATAGATTTTGTAAATAGATCGATACCAAAATTAACATTTTCCGAGAAGGAAGTATACCGGAAAATGCGGTTACTCGGATTATTAACAATCGATGATTTGGATGATGCTAAAGTGCGCATTGAAGAAATGCTGGAATATGATGATTTGGATATACAATCGCTCGTAGAAATGGAGGCAGTTGATTACCTCTCGCGCTGGATATATGCACAAAAAATGTTTGATGAAGGTATTTTACGTAGAATTTCCAATAAATGTATGCCTGAATTATATCATTACGATCTTATGGGTGAGAAGGAAATTAAATTTATTTTGAATGATGTCATGGGTAAACGGATAAATCCCAAATTATATGACAATGTTTTGAAATATATTCAGAATATAGAAATTGGTACATTTGATGATATACCAAGAGCGCCAAAATCTTTTAAAGAAGTGCTTGAAGATTTTACACAATGTGAGGCAATTTTGGGCATAACTTCTACGCCCAGTGAATTAGAATGTATGAATAATCATTGGCTGTCAAAATATCAAGAGTGTAATACAACTATTTTAAATAATTTGTATTCAATTCCAAACATTAAAGGAGTGCTTGATGATATACCACTTGATGAACATACGATGATTTTTTCACGCAAGACACCAGATGTCGATTTTATCAATGATGGATTGGTGCGCGGAAATACTGGAACTGTTGATGGTGTAGATGAGGTTGTAATACGCTCAATGCAATACCCCAAGCATTCTGAGGTTGTTATATCAGACTTGATACAACTGTGTGGGGGGAATTTTGGAAAGGGTGTAAAGATTTTTTATGAAGGAATTGTTAGTGATGCGGTAACCCAGGCGCATAAATATAATGCTGAGAAGATAATTGTGCCGAATCCAGATATTTTCTCGGCACTCGGATTTTCAATGACAGTGCATGATGAAATGACTATGAAATATTGGGAAGATAAATTTAGGAAACAGTTTGTAAACTCGGATTTTTTTTATAAGGCACAGTTGAGGAATATTCCAGATGGTGTATTGGATTATCTTATTGATAATGACGTGGTACGGCTTGATGGGACGAGATATAGTTTTGTTAATTGATTTAAAATGGAGATGTAAAATGACAACACCACGAGAAATAAAATTTAGAGTATGGGATTCTAAGCATAGACAAATGTATTATCCTAAAAACAACACGTCTTTAGAAGTATATTGGAACTCTGACTATGGGTCTGAGATATACCAATCAATCATTGATAGCAATGGATGTGGCACATGTACCGAGACAGATTGTTCCATAATGCAGTTCACCGGAATATGCGATATGAATGGAAACGAGATTTACGAAGGAGATAAAATGTCGTATTGCAACGCTACTGGCATAGTTAAATTTGAAGCAGGCGCATTCATGATAGATTTTGGAGACATATCAGAATTGTTATATGGTGTGCATACGGATTATATTGTTAGTGGAAATATACACGAGGAATGATCTAAAAATGAATAGAAGTATTAATTTTTCAGCATGGGATAAAGAAACCAAAACATTGTACGATAGTATATACGAATTGTATTTTGAGAATGGTGCTCTTAAAGAGATCATTTTTGAAAAGACGTTTGAAGGAGGAGAAGAAACAGTTGTATTTGGCCATATATCTAATGTGGAATTACTGCAATATCTGAACAAGCAGGATAGAAACAATAAAGAAATACGCGAGGGCGACATCGTACAAATAGATGATGACTATCCAGAAGACGACCCATGTCACAATGCAGGTTATAATCCTACAGGAGTAGTGGTTTATAAAGATGTAGGGTTTTATGTAGAGTCTGACGATAAAGGTTTTTATGATAATATGGGTATGTTATTTTCATGGGATGAGTCAGAGGTGCTTGGAAATATTTATCAAAATCCAGAGTTGGTTGGAGTATCTTGTG
>JAFCCM010000051.1 GCA_017610225.1 Candidatus Aenigmatarchaeota archaeon
AATTGAAGAAGCTATAATTAAAGGAAAGATTTCTGGAACTAACATAGAATTCACAACAAGAACAGATAATGGTGGTGTATTTACAATAGAGTTTCAAGGACCAAGTGAAGAAGGAACTCATGAATTAATTATAACAGCAGAAAAATCATCATATGCTAAAGTGGAACAAACAGTAGAGTTTGAAGCAATAAAAAGCAAAAAATTAACATTAACTGTTCCAAGTAGTCTAAAAATAAAACAAGATGAAAACACAACAACAGAATTTCTAGTTAATAATCTCGGTCAAACAGATTTTCATGATTTAAAAATTTCAGTAGAAGGAATACCTAATTATTATACTCTATTTGAAACTGAATTTAACGAGATAAAGGCTGGAAGTGAAAAAAGTATTCCTGTTATTTTTGAAATTCCAGAAGATGCTAGTGTACAAAGTTATACCGGTAAAGTTAAAGTAGAATATGATGATGGTATCTTAGAGGATGAATTTATTCTAACTATCTTAGAAACAGAAAGAAAAACTGAAGATAATAATTCTTCTGAATCATCCACAGTTAACTTACCATCTGCCAACATAATTCTCCCAAATTTTTCATTTGAGACTTTTTTGATATCTATATTTAGTGTAGTGTCAATTGGTGGTGCAATTTGGTTTAAAAAGAAGAAAATAAACCCGAATAAAGAAAGAGTAGATATAAAAAACTACTTTTAGATATTAAAAGAGAGATAGAAAAAAATCCATCTGATATCAAAAAAACTAAAGTTAAAAAAACAAGAAAGAAAAAAAGAAAGGAATCTAAAAGTCAAATCTCATACGCAAGTTAATAAGTAAAAATCTTTATTCTAGTAAACCTAATTATTTTTGAGTATATGGTTTCAATTAAAACTATTTTAATAATAAATATTGTTTTTCTATCATTAGTTTTGCTTTACTATTTCAGGGTAGAGATAACTGGTTTTGTTTCAGATGCTGCAACAATAATGTTGAGTGTAGGTCAGTCTAGAATCAGACTTACAATATCTATTAATCAAACAAGTTATTGCCCTGGAGAGCAGACAAAAATAACTAATATTATCGATAATATTGGAGTTTATGACACAACAGGCAATCTCTCAACAGCCGTTACTAGTCCTTCGGGTACTGAAGTTTTTTCTAATGAATGGAATAATGTAGATTTATCATCCGGTGAATTGAAGGAATTTGAATCTTTTCTTGATTTTATATCAACAAATGAAACAGGTAGGTATGATGTTCGAAGTTCTTTTAACTATGGGGGTGGGATTGAAACTACAACTAGGTCTTTTAGATTTAAGAGTGGTATAGGAATATTAACTGTTTCTCCACCACAAATAGAAAAAACAATAAAAAAAGGGAATTCAAGTGAGGAAACAATTTATATGTGGTTAAAAGATGCATGTGAAAACACAAATGTTTCTATTATTGTTAGTTTTGAAGAACCAGAAGATTGGGTTAATCTCTCATCAAATAATGTTTTCTTAACACCAACTATCCTAAATACAAGTGTTGTTAACATCACTGTTCCTTTAAACGCATCATTAGGGGATTATCTTGGTCAAATTGAATTAACTGCAAATGGACAAAAAATAACAATGCCACTTATTATTCATGTCGCAATGAGAGATGTTGAAGTCAACATAACAGTCATATCAGACGAAAAAACTGTTTGCCGTGGAAGTGTATCTGGAGCAAGTGTCAATATCACCAAGAATAATCCACCAGAAGAACTACTAATGAATGTAACATATCAAATTCTTGATCCTAACTCAATAATAGTCGCTAATAGTAGTGAAAGTGTCATAGTAAATACAAGCATTGTAAGAAATTCGGATCTTACTATACCAACCTCATCTAGCCTTGGATATTATACATACTTAGTATCAGTTCAGTATGAAGAAGTAACAGAACAAGATTCTGATATTTTTGAAGTTATAGAATGTGAAGAACCACCGACACCAAGTGTAGGTGGTGGAAGTGGTGGTGGGGCACCTGCTGCAGGTGGAGGACCTGCCTTAAATTATTCAATGACTATTGACACTTCGACTAATATTATATCATCAACTCCTGGAAAAAAAGAAACCTTACTTGTGACTATAGGTAATGCAGGTAATATCAATTTGAGAGCAGTTAAACTATCGGTGGAAGGTGTTCCATCTACTTGGATAAGAATATTACCAAATGAAGTTGATATCCCATATTTGAGATCACAAGAATACCTTGTTGTTTTAAATATACCTAATAATGCTGCATCAGGAATTTATGAGATGAAAATCAAAGCTGTCAGCAGAATAGAAAGTGAAACAAAAATTGTAAAGTTAATAATAGGTAAGACTTTAGAAGAAACAGCTGACCTTATGCTTGAAGAAATGGAAAAAAGAAGGACTATTGCCACTGAAGCAACTTTAACAAAAGACTGTCTTGATTTCTCAAAAATAATTCCAATATTTGATGAAGCAGAAAAATCTAGAGAAAAAGGTCTAAATAATTATAAAGGCAAAAATTATGAAAAATCTATAGATTGGTTTAAGCATTCAATAGAAAGTTATGATAAAGTAATAAATCAAGTCGATATAAAAATAGAACTTAAAATAGATTCACTGAAAAGTTACAAGATAGGGATATTTCCAGTTCTAGGACTTAAAGGACAAAAAAATATTTTGGAAGGATACTATTCAGAAAAAAATTACGGAAGAATATGTAAACCTATCATAGAAATATCAAGATTAAAGAAACTAAGTTTAATATTATGGGTATTGCTATTGACTGTAATAATAGCCCTTGTTATCATTTTCTTAATAATCCGTAAGAGGGGGAAAGAAGGGGAAAGAAAAGAGATAATGTCAAGAGTGAAGGAGAGACTTGAAGAATTTCAACCAGAAGATATTGAAAAATCTCAAGATACAATAGAACACGTATGAAAAACTTTATTTTATTAAGAAACTAATTTATTTCAGATATAAATGGGTCGACCTATAAAGAATTTAGCTAGTCTTTTTCTTATTCTTTTTCTTAGCCTTTTGATGTTTTCAAGGCTAGCTTATTCTACCCAAAAAACATTTGTCTTAGACCCAGATGACCCTATTTTTAGATATGAGACATATGCTTTGAACAATACAAACACTAGTGAGAATTTAGTTTTTACAAGTAGTGAAAATATTACAAGATATATAACTATTCCAAAGAATTCTACAATCCTTGATTCTAATATTACAATGTTAGGTGAGATAACACCTAGTCAAACGACAGGAAGTGGTATTTCTTACTATAGTGTTGCTGTTGGTAATGTTACTGGTGGGTCAAAAAGTGACATGGTTATAGGTGGTGCTTCAAGTCCTCCACAAGTCTATCTATTTAATTCATCTCTCTCTCAAGTTTGGAATTATTCTACAGGATCTGGAATAGCTCATGTTGCTGTTGGAAATATAACAAGCGATTCTGGCGATGAGATAATAGTTGGATCAGAAGATACAAAAGTATATTTACTAAATTCAAGTGGAAACAAAATTTGGGAATATCAAACAGGAGGTCAAGTCAAAACTGTAAGTTTTGCAGATATAACATCAGACATAGGGAATGAAATCGTTGCTGGTGCTGATAAAGTATATATACTAAATTCTTCGGGAAATTTGAAATGGGAATTTGAAACGTTAGGTAGTATAGAAAGCTCAACAACTGGTGATGTAACATCAGACGAAGGAAATGAAATAATTGTAGGTGACAATAGTAGAATTTATTTAATAAATTCTTCTGGAGATGAAACTTGGAACTTCAGTTTCGGAAGTGGCAAAATTACTTATGGTCTCTCAATAGGAGAATTATCATCTGATAGTGGAATGGAGATTGTCGCTGGTTTAAATAATGGTAGCTTATATGCCCTGAATTCTTCTGGAGATGTTAAATGGAATTACAACATAGAAAGTGGAGGAACAATATATAGTGTCTCTATAGGTGATATAACATCATCAGACACAGGAAATGAAATTACTGTTGGTTGTAGTGACTATAAAGTTTATGCAATCAATTCAACAGGATCTCTTATTTGGACTTATACCACTGGTAATGAAGTCAGAGGTGTTGCTATAGGAGATATTACTGATGACTCACTTAATGAAACAGCTCTCGTATCATTAGATACAAATCTCTATATTTTAAATTTTAACAATTATCCAACAAATATTTCTATTGATGTAGGCGGAGATGGTGACTACAACTGGACATATTCTAATAGTGAAAAATTAAGATCATATACTAATGCAACTAATTCTAGTTTAGGTTCTGCTATTCAAAGTGTTCTAGATTCTTGTACCACTCAAAATTGTAATGTCTCATTTGTATTTCATTCAGACGCAGCTGGTAAATTAAACATAACAGAAATTAACATTACTTATGACTATAATGCTTCTGAAACTATTGCTTCTGAAACTGTATCAACTACATGGTCTAGAACTAATGATACTAATGTTAACTCAAGTGTTGGTTATCAAGTAAAAAATATTTCTTATTATTCCAGTCCAACAAATGATATAACAGTTAATTATGTTAAAGTAGATAATTCTGCAACAGATTGTGACTTTGGTGGTTCTTCCTATTCTGCAGCATCAGGAGAATGTGACATAACTGATTACAGTATTTCTTCAAGTGGTAGTTTACCCTTAGCACATAGACTTTGGGATGATACTATGACTACAGACAATCCTATTTTTCTGAATACAACTGCTGGTGAAGTTAATGGAACTGGTATCTGGATAAAAAATATGACTATTTATACAAACGTGACAGGTGAGTCTGAAACATTTTATAATGTGACCGCAAACACAAGTGTTGATCAATCTTATGTGACTTCAGATGAATTACTCTTTGTTTATTGGGATGGAGCTTATCATGATATTACACCTGGAAACGGAACAAGTGATTGTGACAGTAGTAATCCAACCTATACCAAAAAGACAGTAGGTTCAGATGATTTCTATGTTTGTAAAGAAGATACTGACAGCAACGGAATATTTGATTTCTTTGAATGGAAACAACCGCATACATCTTCTATAGATTATAGGATAGAAGGATCAAGTAACTATCCACCAGATTTGTCAGGTGCAGCTGTAAATTCAAGTTCATCCATCTGGAATAGTGCATTCAACTTCAGTGTAGATGTCGGTGATTATGAGAATGATAATGCTACTGTTTCTCTGTGGATATATTTTGAAATGAATACTTCATGGCAAAAAATTGAAACCAAAAACTTGAGTACAAATGGTAGTACTTGGTTTGTTGCAACCTCTGATAATAGTTGGACAGGAACCAACCAATATAAGTTTGAATACAGAGATTATAACAAAACAACTGGCGCTGCTTTACATATATTACAAAATACAAGTGCTTCCGAATTTAATGTAACTAAACACAATATAGAAATGATTTACATTGCTGGAAATAATACTCAAGTCAACAGAACAGGAACCAATACTACAGAACTTGTTGTAAGAGTAAATGATACATCTAACAATAGTTATGTTGAATCCGGTGTGAACTGTAGTTTTTGGATAACAACAGATGGATCTACTTTTATACTAGTGAATGAAACATCAACCAATTCAACAGGATATTGTAACTTTACTTTTGATCCTAACTCCACATATAATGCTGGTTCACAAATATGGATTGTCGGTGTTAATAATGATGTATTCTACAATTCAACAAACTCATCACAATATTATGTCAGAATCTACGCCACTTTGAATGTTAGTTTTCATTCATCTTCAATAAACCAAAATGTAACCCGTGGAAATATAGCATATATAACTGCTGGAATATATGATGAGAATAATAATCTTATCCCAGATCCAACACAACAATCTATATGTACATTCTATCTAAACAATAGTCAAGTTGTACAAACAACAGCAAATGCAACTGGTTACTGTTCTTATACATGGTCACCCACTTGTTCAAACACAACAGGAATCTATCTGACAAATGTCACAGTATCCGGAACCCCAAATGATTACTACTATATCATAAATAATAAGGATTATACAAACACAACACTCAAAGATACATTAACTTTATCAATAGTCCTACCAACAAATGAAACAATTTATCATCAACAGGAAGCTGTTACTCTCAATTCTAGTGTTATTGATTCCTGTGGTGTCCCTGAAGAAACTTATACAGTTGAATGGTATTTTGTGAAGTCTGATTTATGCCCAGCAATTACTGCAGGAATACCAGTTACCACTGGTGATAATACTAGTTGGGAAATGAATGCTACATGTACTCCAAGAGAACAAATGATAGTTGTAAACGCAACTGGTGATTTGTATACATCAGGAGAAGATAATGTAACTATATTCATTTATGGGTGGGCTGACGTTAATGTAACAAACCCTGAATCTGGTAATATAACAAACAAAACTAGTGGGTGTACATATGTTGATCTATTCTGTCAAGTTAAAGATAATATAACTACATCAGGTATTCAAAATTATCCAGTAAATTTTTACGATGGAACAACATCAATTGGAACAAACATAACTAACTCATCTGGTTATGCAAAGTATGTATGGAACATAACTTCCAACACAACCGTGCCAGAAGGTAATCATACAATCAACTGTACAATCCAAGAAAATGCTAGCCTTTATTATAATGTTTCTGTTGATGAAAGTAATTCGTGGATGATTATAAGAGAAAATGATGCTGATCCACCATTCTTTTCTGGAGTTAAAGGGAACTCGACTACGCCATATAATGATATAATTATTGAAGCGAATGTCACCGACTGGTATGAAGTTGATAAAGTATGGGCAGAAGTTCAATATCCGAACTCAACCAACTACACTTACTTCTTATCAAATGTGACCGATAATGTTATTAGTGGAACTTGGAGGGCAACAATAACAAATGTTACAGATGAAGGAGGATATGATTATACAATCACTGCAAATGATACAAGTAACCAAACTAATACAACAGGAGGATGGTTTGATATTTACAATCAACTATACTTCTGGGGAAATTCAACAAACAATGATAATCAGAACTTGACAGTTAATTTCACTTTTTATAGGTTAGGTACAGACAAAGCAATTGATATATCAGATAGTAATTACACTGGAGGATCTTATAATTTCTCCGTCTTCAAAACAAATGTCGATTTAAAAGTCGAAGTAGAAAATCATGAAATTCTGTTTAGGAATGTTGATATAACTTCATCTGCAATTGACGCGAATGCAAACAATATAACCAATCCACTTATTTTTGATAATGTTTCTACAGGTGATATTCTTTTACAGTCAACAACCAAGAATAAGATGAATACTTTAATTGTTAACTCAACCCTTAATTTTGATAATGCTACCATAACAATGAATTTTACAAAAAATGTAAATGATCATAGTGACCTAAGTAAACCTGCCTTAACAATATACAAATGTTCCAGTTGGGACTTAAGTGCTAGGAGCGGATGTAGTGGAAGTTGGGATAAATTAACATCTGTTGTAAATACTTCCTTAAATACAGTTTCTGCTAATATAACATCTCTATCTTGCTTTACTGTTGCTGAGTATTGTTCATCTTGTGGTGGTGGAACTACAGGTAGTGGTAGTAGCAGTGGAGGGGGTGGAGGGGGAGGGGGATTAGCTACATGCGGTAATGGTATTTGTGAAGCAACAGAAAATGTAGACAATTGTCCTGAAGATTGTGGTAAAGCAGAAAGACCACCATTTTCTGTTAAAACAAATCTAACAGATGTACAAATAGAAGCCGGTCAAGCAGAACTTTATGCGATTTGGTTAAAAAATACAGCAAACAAAAAGATAAATACGTCAATACAATTTACTGGTTCTGCATTCCACTTTATAGCAATTGATGAAAACTTTGTAGAGTTAGATATGGGTGAAGAAAAATTTGTACCAATCTATGTTACTATACCAGTATCTACAGATCCATCTGTTTATACAGGAGAAATTGTTATTAATGCTGAAGGATATACACAAAGAATTCCAGTAACAATAACAGTTCCATTTGCAGGAACTTTATATCTTGATGTTGTTGTAGAGTCATTAACAAAAAAGGTTAATCCAAATGGGACAGCAATATTTCATATTTTAGTTTACAACTTAGGATTCAGAAAAAAAGTTAACATTACTGCAAATTATCTTACTAAAGAATTAGAAACTGGTAATGTAATTTATGAAGAACATGAGGAAAGAACCATTGAAGCTTCCTTACCTTTAATAAAAAATGTTCATATTCCTGAAAATGCAACACTTGGTGATTATTCTTATGAAGTGGAAATAGAATTCTATGGACAAAAAATATCATCGGCAGATACTTTCAGAGTTGTCAAACCATTTTGGAATCCAGCACGTGTTAGATTTGTATTCATAATAATCATAATAATAGCTTCTGTTCTTGTTGGTTATTATGTAAGGAAATTATACAAAGATTGGAGACTATCTAAGGTTAGGTATATATTTCCGACCGATCCAAAGACTCTACCTAAAGGTGAATTACAAGTTGGTGAGATTGCAGAAACAAACCAAAAAACAACATTTGAAATAAATGAACTAAAGACTCACGTACTAACAGCAGGAGCAACTGGTTCAGGAAAATCTGTATCAGCTATGATATTAGTAGAAGAATTACTTGAAAAGAAAATACCTGTTGTTGTATTTGATCCAACAGCCCAGTGGACAGGATTTGTCAGACCTTGTAAAGACCCAAACCTGTTGAAATTCTATAAAAAATTCGGGATGAATCTTAGAGATGTTAAGCCGTACAAGGGAATGATATATGAAGTGAAGGATCCTAAAGTAAGGATTGATTTCAAAAAATACATGAACCCAGGTGAAATATCTGTATTTACTCTAAATAAACTTAAACCTGGAGAATATGATCAAGCTGTAAAAACAATTGTTAACACAATATTCCAACAAGGATGGGAAGAATCTACCAAACTTCAACTAGTAATAGTGTTTGATGAAGTTCATAGATTATTGGAAAAATATGGTGGTAAGGGTGGATATATTGCTTTAGAAAGGGCTTGTCGTGAATTCCGTAAATGGGGAATTGGTTTAATAATGGTCTCACAAGTGTTATCAGATTTCAAGGAAGCTATAAAAGGTAATGTCCTAACAGAAATTCAATTGCATACCAAATCCTTAGGTGATTTACAAAGAATAGAAAAGAAATTTGGTGAAGATTATGCTAAAAAGGTAACTAGATTAGAAGTAGGGGTTGGAATGGTGCAAAATCCAAAATATAACAAGGGTAAACCATATTTTGTTTCATTTAGACCTACTTATCACTCTCCACATAAGATACCAGATAAAGAGTTAGAAATGTATAAAGAATATGAAGGTATGCTTGAAGAAATGGAAAATAAGATAAAGAAGTTGAAGAAGTCAGGAAAAGATGTATTTGGGTTAAACGTAGAGTTAAAATTGGCCAAAGATAAGTTAAAGAAGGGAAGATTCAGAATGGCGAAAATATATATCGACTCTTTAACTAAATCATTAAGTAGAGAAAAGAAAAAATAATGGTGATATAGATAGCAAGAAAAAAGAAAGAAATGAATAAAATTGAAAATGAAATCTCAGATACAGAGAGTGATAAAAAGAAAAAAACTAAGGAAAAACTAGAGATAGAAGAAAAGGAAAAAAATCTTAAGGAAAAATATGGAGTTATGAAAGAAATTCCAAAACAAAAAATTGAAAACAAAGAAATTGAAAAAGTAAAAGAAATTGAATCATCAGTAAAAGAAGAAATTGAATCAGTAACAGATCTCGTCCTAAAGACTGAAAAAATTGAAGGTAAACTTGATGTAATTGGTGGCTATAGAGATGAATTGAATGAAAGATTATCTCAAATGTCAGAAGAGATTGGGGAACTTAGAAGTATGATCATGGAAAGTGATCGTTCATTCAGTAGAGTAGAAACAGAGTTTGAGGAAATCAAAGAAGTTGTTGGAGATGTTGAGCCATTAAAATTAAAGAAAGGATTTGAAAAAAAAGAACAAGAGATTATGGAGAATAGGGTTAAAATAGAAAAAACTGAAAATCTCTTGAAAGCATTAGAAAAGGAAAGCCAAAATTTCAGGAAAATAATGGAAAAAATAAAAAGTTTTGACAATCTTGTCGATATCTCTAAAAAAATAAATGAAAAAATTGATTCCATAGAAGATACAAAAAAATATGCTGATAGAACATCTGCAAAAGTTGAAAATATATTTTCAGAGATAACGGAAAAAGTAAATGAACTTCAAAATCAAAAAGAAAAAATCATTAAACTTGATGAACTTACAACAGAAATCACTCAAATGCTTGATGAAATAAGTATAAAAATGAAAGATTTTTCACGAACAAAGGATTTCAAAAGTTTTCAAGAAGAAATTAAAAATGACATTAACAAACTAGGCGAAAATAAAAATAAAATTGAGGAGATAGGAAAACTCATCAAAGAAACTAATATAGATGATAAATTTGAAAAGGTCAAGCAAGTTCAAGAAAATTTAAATGAAATTGAAAAAAGAATTAAAGATCTTTCAATTAAATCTAAAAATAAACAATCTATAAAAAATCTAAACAAAATAAATGAATTAGAAAAATCTGTTTCTGGAAGTATAGAACTTTTAGACAAATTAAGTAAAGGAAATGTCCAATTGATTAAAAAGATAGACAATCAAACAACCGAGATTGTTGAAAATAGAAAAAAGCTTGAAGATATTGAAAAGAAAAGAATTCCCGAAATCACAAATTATTTGAATGACTTGAATGAAAGAATTTCAGAATTTGTTGATATTGAGAGCGTCAATAAAATCATAAAAACCATAGAAAAAGATTACCAAAAAATTAGTCAGAATAAAAGTAGAATAGAAGATTTTGAAAATATAACTAAAGATTTATCTGAGAAAGTCGCTGAACTAAACAAAATAAGGGAAAAAATAAAAAAGTTTGATGGATTATTAGAAGTCTCATCACAATTAGAAAAAAGAGTCTCGCAAATAGATGAATTATCTGAATTACCTCATAAAATAAAAAAAATTAAACAAATAATTGAAAAACAAAATTCTGTCATTTCTGATCTAATCGATAGCATAGAAAGAGTAAAAAATATCCCAGATATCAATATAAAAGAGCTAAATAATTTTGACAATTCGCTTAGATTCTATCAACTGCTAAATATACTTCCATTTCTAAAAGATGAAGTAAAACTTAAAGAATATTCAGATGAGATGAAACAAATTATTAGAAAAATGAGAGAATCTGGATCATGGAATTCAAAAAAAGAAGGATTCATGAATGATATACTCAAGACAAGTAAAAAAATGATTAGACCTGGAAATCAAGATGAAATATTGGATAAAATAGGAAAGATTACAAGTTGGGTCTCAAGTATAACTGACGATATAAAGGAAAGAAAGGAAACACAAAAACAAATAGAACAAGATATAGAAAACGTTAAGAATTCATTAAGAAATAAAGTTGATTCAACAGATGTCGAAGATGTTTATATTATAGAGAGGGAATTAATTGGACTGGCTGGGAAATTCAATAAATTAAAATCACTGATGGAAAGACAAAATATTGTTGTAGATGATGTAGTAGAAAGAATGAAAGAAATTGAGTCAAAAAAAATTGATGATGACATTATAAAGAAAATACAATTATCGAATAGATTTTATCAGATATTGAATACATTTCAATATATTGTCAGTCAAGAAAAAGTTAAGAATTATTCTGTTGAACTTAATCGAATAATTGAAGATATGAAAATTCTTGGAATTTGGGATAAAGAAAAGGAAAATTTTATGGAAGATATGATTGAAATAAATAAAAGACATGACCGAATAGAAGAAGAGAGAGATGAAAGGGTTAATGAAATAAAAATGAAGTTACCAAAGTTTATTGCTAAACCAGATTTCAGAGATTTCCAAAAAATCATGTCTGATGAAATTAATAGAATAAATAATTCATTGAGAGATAAAGCTAGCATAAACAGTATTGATAATCTTTTACTAGTTGATAAAAATCTTTCAGGTTTGACAAAAAAAGTTGAAAAATTAAAATCAGTAATAGAAAAACAAAACTTTGTTATCAATGATCTAATCACAAGAATAGAAGAAAGGGAAGTTGAAGGTATAGACAAAAAATCTATAAAAGATTTACAAACAAGTGTTAGATTTTATCAGATTCTTAATATACTTCCTTATGTGATTGAACCTACTAGGGTCAAGACATATTTATTAGAATTAAAAGATGTTATTCAAGAATTAAAATCCAATAAAAAATGGAATGATGAAAAGGAAATGTTTATGAAAAATTTCTTAAGTAGTCTATCGGATAATTATAAATCCAGGGGATATGAAGAAATAGGAACAGCATATGCAGAAATAATCTAAAAATTTTTCAATAAAATAAAACTAACTAAAAACAATAAAATATTTTGAATTAATGTTAATATCGCAACCTTTTTTAATTTTTCTTTTGCTGTTAAATAAGAATTATAAATCACAATATAACCTGATATTAAACCAAGTGAAATTAGAGACTTGAAAAATAAAAGTCCTGGTAAATATTCTGGTGCAATTATCGATAATATAGTTCTTCCAAAAAATAAAACACCAGCAATCCCAACAATAACAATAACTGTATATCCTAGAAAAATTTTCATTAGGGTTCCTTTTATTTTTTTATCTTCTTTCGAAGCATTTAATCTAGAAATTCTAGGAAGTAAAACTGATGATAAAGCAGCTGGAATAACTAAACCGGAAAAATAAAACATAAACGAGAATGAATATTGACCAATTAACTCCATTGAAAAGAATAAACTCAATAATGGAACAATTGCATTTCCAAAATAGGATGGAAGGGTAAAAATATACATTGGTAGAGAGAACTTCAAAAATATTTTCTTGATGTCAAAGTTTCCATTTTCCCTTGAAAAAGATTTTTTCTTGAAAAGAAATTTTAAACAAACTAAATTACCTAAAAGATTAGAAATACCCAGACCAATTATAGCATATGGAACACCAAAAAGATAACCCAATCCAACCCCAAAAATCATAGACCCAAAACTTGCTACTAATCTTGATGTTAAATAGAGTTTGAAATTTTCATATCCCAAAACCATTGCTGGTAATATTGCAAAAATGTTTGCAAAAATTATTGAAAATCCAAAAATTACTAGATAATTTAATGAGATATCATGTAAAAAATGAGTAGTGATGGGTCCTATAAAAATAAGAAGAAGAATGAATAGAATGGAAGAACTAATTAATCTTAACTTAAAAAACCATCTGCCCATATAACCTATTTTTTCTTTTTCTTTTGTCCTAAATTGTGCAATATGTTTTGTCAATGTGACTTGTGCACCAAAACCTATTAGAGCAGAGAAGAAAGAAACTAGATAAACCGTTGTTTTGAAGTTTCCAAAAAATTCAGGAATAAAAATCCTTGCCAAAATAAGATTCACAAAAAAGTTTATTACTGCTGGAACTCCAGTTGCAATAAACATGACCAAACTACTTCTGACTAGTTCTTTCTCCTTTTTGATCTCATTAAATACAAAATCTATGCCATTCATTACACTGATTATATGAAACAAAATTAATTAATGTTTAATCCTCAATTATTCTCTATAGTCCCGTGGTGTAGTGGTCAAGCA
>JAFCCM010000052.1 GCA_017610225.1 Candidatus Aenigmatarchaeota archaeon
GTATTATTCTAGGTATAACAAAACATTTCACTGGAGATGAACAATATCAAAAAGTTAAAGATTATTTGAAGGATAAACAAGGGGTAGAAAAAAAACAGGAATTAAACACCAGAGCAAGTATAGTATTTGACTTTTTACTCAGTAAATTTGAAGAATCTGAAGAAGATAATGTAAAAATTATCACAATAACTAATAAGGAAATACATAAGAAATTATTGAATGAGCTTGGAATTGAAAAAGATTCTGAGAATGCCCCAAAACCACAGTCCATCGGTTGGATACTTAAAAATCATGGGTTGATGAGAACTCCCGCAAATTATGAAAGACGTTCTGATGGTGTTTATTACACAATTGAATTAAATAATTTGGTTGATATTCTTAAGAGATTTAATTATAATGAAGTTTTGAAAAATCATGATGGTTTCTTAGTTGATAGATTTACTACATTTCCTTCACTTCCTTCATTTTCTTCACAAAACCATGAAAGAAACGAAGAAAATGTAAGAAATGAAGAACTTGCTGATACCTCCAAATAGATTTTGTTTCTAATGTTTTTGGTATTAACTCCACTAACTCCCGATTAGGATCAAATCTTATTTTTTGAATAGATCATTAAGATATTTCAATTGGGTCTCTAATTCCTCAATTGGATATTTGTTCCTAGGACTGAAGTGCCATACCTTATAGATTTCGACCTGAACTCTCCTGTCAGATATATTCAACTCACATTCCATTTTTTTGATATTTTTTCCGATTATTATGTCTTTTAGTTTCATCTTTTTTCTCAGTGTATTAAAAACATCATTCCCAAAACAGATTATCTTATAGTTTTTTTCACCGAGTATGTTTAATTCCTCTTCAAGTTTTTTGATGATATTCGGTT
This sequence comes from Candidatus Aenigmatarchaeota archaeon, assembly GCA_017610225.1. The sequence continues at coordinate 884 of JAFCCM010000052.1, forward strand.
CAAATTCTTTCAAGGTTGTCGCTACCTTTTCAGATAGGTCAGTCATATAGGCACCTTGGATATTTTTCAGCTTCCCGTCTTGAATGATTTCCTTGAGTTTAGAATCTCTATTTTTTCCTTTACAAGAATGGAAATTGACAAAACCTTCCCATTTACTAAGCGGGATTTTCCCAGAAGGATTCTTAGCCAGTAAAACAACATTGAGGTTAAGTTCTTCAATTCTATTCAACACCATCTGAAATATTTGTGATGGATTTTCTTCTAGGCATTTTCCATCTGGAAAATCATCACTCCATAATGCCCAGCTCGATGTCTTAAACCTCCTCTTTATTTTTTCGAGTTTTTCCTTTTTCATAAAGATTCTTAGCCACTCAAGTACTAATTTCTATATGAAAAAACCAATTCCTCCACTAATAATTTTTTCTCTCTCCATTATTGGTAGTCTTATCCTAACAACAATAGGAACAAACAAAGGACTCTATGAAGGGAATCCAATAATGAGATACTTTCTTGGGATACATCCTATTTTCATGTGGGTATTTGGTATTCTCGTGATTGGTCTCGTATGGATTGTTTATTGGTATAATAGAGGTAACGTGAAGAAGTTTCATTTGGTTGGTTACTGGATTCTAGCTGTGGTTTTGTTGGTTAATTTTGTGAGGGAGTTGGTAATGTTTATTATTTTTTATTCTCATTAAGAGCTCCCTGAAGAGTAATAGCAAAAATACATCCAACTGATACAGTATTCATGAGCATCAATAGACTTTGAGAAGTGATGTAAGATATGAATAGTAAGAGAAAAAAGATAAGGATAGTAAATAAGGAAGCTGACAAAAGTATTTTAAAATTCACATCTTTTTTCTTTTTTCTTAATTTTTCCAAATCTTTTTCAAAAATTTTGCCCGAATTAACAATAATAATACTAGAAACGAACAAAGGTAAAGAATGGAATATTGAGAGAATCAATAATTTAGTTAATTCTAAATCTAGAAAAAGTTCAAATTTATTATAATAAAGGTATCCAAAGCCTGGAATTATTAAAGCGAATAGAACAAAAATGTATGTAAGAAATTTGTCACCAGGAATTTTATCTAGATTTATATTTAACATATATTATTCATTTTGTTTACTACAATTAAAAGGTTGTTCTAGTGAGTTATTTGGTTAATTTTTTGAGGGGATTGTGGCTGATTTTTTATATATTTACTTGAAATATCCTTTCTTTATTCTTCTCCCAGTGTTTTTTTGTAAATTTCCTTTTCTTAAGTCCTGATACATCTTCTAAGTCGAAAGTAACAAGAGGTAAAGGAGATTTCAACCTTAATACTTTCAAATAACATTCCCTATGATAAACTCCCTCCATTTCATCTTCGTCTATTATGATGTGATGTTTATCTAATAAAATCTCCTTCTTACATTCACTACATTTTGGGAGATATATTCCTTCATCGTTGGGTTTATTTTCCATGTGAAATGCACCTTATATTTATATAACTATAATATATTATATTTATATATAACTACAATATATTATAGGTGATGGATATAGACCCAAGAGAATTGCTAAATATAGCAAGAATTATGAATGTGGCAGAAGTAGGTTTGTTGCAATCCGATATAGTTAAGAAAACTTCCATTTCTTATGGAACTGCAAACAAACTTTTTAACAAATGTGTCCGTCACAAGTTCATAGAAGTAGAAACTCTAGGGGGAAGGGGTAGACCAAAGAGATGTAAAAAAATAGATCAAAAAGTTAAATGGATGCTTGCGAGTATGAAGGAGATTTTTGAATCAGTGGAATATGATATGAACGAAGACAGAGAAGAAGTGTCTCCTGGTGTATTTAAGATGAGGATTGCACAGTTATATTTCAGTTATGTCAACAGAGAGCTATTTTATTTATTCAAGAATAAAACTAATGGGGACAGGGCCCTCAAGGTATTGAATGCGTGGTTCAATACTGGTACTGGTGTTAAGTCTAGGATATTAGAGAACATAAAATCTCTTGACTCAGAAAGACATGAAATATTTGAAAAGGGAGTTAAATTACTCGAAGAAATGGGAATTGCCAAATATAATAAAAAAATTGGAAGTCTGCTTATCTCTGTAGAAAAGATTAGTGAAATGATTGGGGAGAGAAAATTCCGAAAGAAGTTTGAGACAACTTTAACGTCTTTCAGATAGAATTAAATTTCTTCAGATCAAAACCTTGACTATGACTGACTTTGAAGATAGGAAAAAAATTTTTTCAGCAATCAGAATAGGGGAGAGTGGAATCGAAGCCCCAATAAGAGAAATGGTAAGATCATTCCCAAATCCTTGGTCGCCAGAATCAAAAGTTTTCACTAATTTTTCAACATATTCAAATTTTAGGAACAAATACTGGTCGCTTATAACATTAAACAGACCTTATAACATAGGTTTCCATGTGATGGGGCTAGAAAAGGTCGATAAAAATTATTCCAGAAAAATAGCACTGAATCTGAACATCCCACTTGGTAAAATGAGGAAGTACCTTGAGACTATGTGGAAGGTGGGTTTACTCCAGAAAAATGGTGATGTGTACGTCCTAGAAGATTTTGAATACTTTGATCTATTAGACAGACTCAAACAACCTTTTGAAACATTAAAACAAGAAAATCCATCGGTTAGACCTGTAGTGGAAGCATTTACTGGAGTCTATGATGGTCCACAGATAGATGATTATCTTGTTAATCTGAGTGGGAAAGAACCCATAACTGATTTAATGGAAATGGGGCTAATTGTAGGTCATAAAGGAATTTTGGCTTCCAGTGATGACTTCAGGATAAATTGGGATAGACTTAAACCTATTCATGAAGAATCCCCTCATTTATTGAAAAAATATTACATCATAAGGAATTATATCATCAAAAGACAGGGTTCACCTGCAAATATGATTTCTGAAAACTTAGGAACACCAATCTCGGAATTAAACAAGGATTTACTAGAGATGTATAAACTTGGTTTGGTGTCTAGAAGATTCATTCCAGAGTTGGGTATCACTGTCTACTATGCCAAAGCTGAAGAATATCTAAATGATTATCCAACAGTACACACATTGGTTGCTGCCAATAGACTCGATTCGGTGGTAAAAAAATTATGTTATTCGTTATATAAAGAACAAGAATTAACAAATAGCCAGCTTAAAAGGGATTTTTCAATGGATGAGGTACAAATAGGGGGTCTTTCAAAACCATTTAGTAGGGTTGCCTTTATAACAAAAGAATCTTGGCAATTGAAAAATGGAATGGCAAAAAATGATATAGAGAGGTCATTGGCGTTGATTGATCATGTCCCAGCTCCAGAAGATAAAAAAGTAAAATTCATTCAACCATCGAGTAAAGATCTGGATGAATTTTTAAAGAAAATAATTGGAAAACTAAGAGATGGAAAAAATGGGTAGAGGAGAAAAATTCGAAAGAGATATTGCTAAACTTCTAGATTATTTTGGTATTGAACTACTTGATGTTGGAAAAGAAGTGACTGGTACTGATAAAACAACTGAAATAGATGGGTTTTGTGATTTAAAGGAATCCTTGCTTTATTCTCCCCATAAACCACATAGAGGGAAAATTATTTTGGAAGCCACTACCTCTAAAAGCAAGGATACAAGAGAGATTATCGGAAAGCTCAAACTTCTAAAAGAATCACCAATAACATACAATTTCTCGTGGGATGATATATCCTCAATATTATTTGTAAGGGATAGCAGGATGAGTATAGATAAGAAAAGAAGTCTTTCCCAAGAGATTCAAACTGAGTTCAAGATAAGACCATTTTTCTGGGATTACCCAAGACTTTTTATGTACTCGATAAAAATAGGTATCTTTGAAAAGATGAAAAGGGGGTTTTCGGATGTAATGCCAGAATTTGTTAATGAATCGGATAATTTCGTTTCTTGTTTATTTGGAGTAAATCTAGATAAGAAAATTGGTAAAATATGCATTTTCCACGATAATGATGAAAACAATATGAATGTAAATAATATAAGAAATATAATTGAAAAAATAAAAGAAACCATTTCCAATGATTTGGATATAGTCTTAGAATTGCATTCTGTTAAAGGATTCGTACCGGGTCTGAAAGAATACTTGATAGAACTGGGTCTTAAAAGAATCAGACTTATAGACCATCTTACATCTCCTTGGATATATAATTTTCAAGGATAAAAAAATTAATTAATAATTATATACCAGAGTATCATAAATCTTTATAAACCCTTTATCCGAAAACAACCTATTTTTACTCAATTTCCATGTTTATTCCGTACTATTATTAATATTAACATGGGAAACGCATTTTTTGCTTTAGTCAGTCTTTATTCTTTTGGTAAAGTAAGGTCAGGTGCTGCAGCTGCTATTGATGCAATCATTCCCAAATTTGGGATAAACACTCTTATTTTCTCAGTTGGTGTTATTTTATTTTCTGCGGGGGTTTCAGTACTCATTACTTGGTTCATCGGGAAGAAAAGTTTGAAGTTTCTGGAGAGGGTCAATTACAAATTGGCTTCACAGATTATTCTTGGGTTTACTGTACTGATGGTGTTGTGGTTCACTGGTATAGCTGGTGTGTTTATCATGGTTATTTCAACATGTTTAGGTCTTCTACCTGTTTTATGGGGAATTAAGAGAACTAGTAACATGGGATTTCTGATGGTTTCGACAACAATTTACTTTGCTGGATTGGCGTGGATGATTAATGGGGTGTTGTTTTGATTTCTAAAAAACATAATACCCAATAACAAACCCTACTCCTATGTAAACAATCATAAGAACAATACAAAACACATACCATCCTATAATCATTCTACCCAAACAACCAAGAGCAAAAGATAAAGGAATATAGTTTCCAAACATCCCTGCAACTAACCCCCCAGTAAACCCAGCAAAAGCGGATATTAACATCCGTGAAGGACCGTGAAGCAACATCTGGAAAACTAACCCAATAAAAAACACCATCACCAGCGTTGTAAAAACTACCATAATCATTATTTCTGTCTTGTGAAAATATTAGTCTAACTCCTTAATGACATGTCACCCAGAATGAAAGTAAAACAAAAATCACGTGACCCCTTTCTTTCCACTGCAGAATCAAAGATATAACACTGTAATATTCACCCCTTCATTTCTTGTCGAGATTACTTCACGTTATCAGGAACAAACGACCTAGACTTCTTCTCCCCATTCTTAAAAACTATCTCTCCTCCACAAGAATTACACTTACCAGTCAAAGGAGGTTTTCTGTAAACACTGTTACAATTATCGCAAATAAACCCTTCAATTTCAGTAAATTTTTCCTCAAAATCACTCTTTTGTTCATTACCGTTCTTCAGAGCCTCAAATAAACCAAGTTGTTTACCAACTCCAGTCAACTCTGACTTACTTACTTTCAAAGCATCAAACAGTCTTTCTAACGGAGGCAATAATTGACTTTCAATATAATACTTAGAGTCTATCGGTATTTTATGTTCTTTAACATACTCAGGATCTTCCGCTCTTTTGGACAACATCTGTGTTCCCCTAACAATAACATATCCAACCCTGTCACCAACACCAGGAGCAGAACTAGGATCTCGTCTTCTCATCTTCTTAACCAATTCAATATGTGGCTGAATTCCTTTGTAACTCTTTAGTCCACGAGAAACACTTTTAGTCACAACAAGTTTGTCAACATCAACCTTACCCATTTTAATATCATTAACTTTGTCTTTCACTATCTTCACGGCCTTTTTCACATCCTGTTCTTTCAGTATTGTATCAAGGACTTCCTGGAGTGTCTCACTGACCAAGTCACACCAATCTCTCCTAACAGTTTCTATTCCTTTTGTAAGAATACTCTCGTCCCAACCATCTTTCATAGGTTCAAAGTTCCATGCAGCATATCTTTTCTTGGCAAGCAGAACAACAGTCTTGAAGATACTGTCTATCTTGATTGTTAGAACATTATTTATTCCTTCATTGATTATATCAGAAACTTCTTCTCCTATCTTAAACGCTTCTTTCAAATCTTTGGTCTCTAACTTCACCATTACAGAGTCGGTGTTATGCAGTAAAACACATCCATGTGCATCTACAAAACTATGCCCATCTTCAACTTCTATATCATACACATAATCAGAAGTAGGATTAACCTCAATAATTTCCTTAACAGATACTCCACCAACATCACCACTAAATGAATATTCACAATTCCTAGAATAATTAACATGACTAATTCTCCACACATCCTTTGATGGTCTGTAATAATAACTAACTGTCTTCCTATTTCCAATCATCTTCAGAAGAATTGTCAAATCATCCCTTAATCCAGTGCTAATTGTATCAAACCTTGGTGTTGATTTATAGTTTGGATTTCCATCTCCGTCATAATATCCACTGTAGAACGATTCTTTAATTTTTTTGGGAGCACTTAAAATGATTGGTGGTATCCTCTTATTCCTAGCATGAACTCCAGTTTCTAGAATATCCTTGAATAAATAATAATAAGTTGATCCATTCAATGAGATTTTCAATGTATTGGATTTTTTATCAGAAACGACCGAGTTGATTTTTCTATGAAATATTTCTTTTATTATCCTCTGAATTTTTTCAATAATCTTTGTGTCTTGGTTTGATATGTGAATTCCAATTTTTCTTCCAGATTTACAATAATTATCTTCTGCATGCCCTTCTGCTACATATATTCCAAGAAGATATCCCAAGTCTTCAGTCAAAGGAATGAAAGTTGATATTGCACGATCTGAATTTCCTTCAAATGGATAAGCGCCATAACCTCCCACAAAACATTTTTTCAAAATATTTTTTTCTCTTAATTTGTCCTCAACACTACCCAATTTTATTAATGGTATTACATAAACGTGTTTTCTCTTCCTATCATGAATTTTCTCTATTTCACCAATCAAATCTTTTGGAATTATTTCAGGTGGTATATACAAAAACAATTTATCTTTGATTATTTTAGGGACTAACTTAAGCACATCTATTTCTTGAAAATTTTCGACATTAGGTATTTTATTCAAAACAGTAATCATATCTCCTTCATTGAGTTCAGACCCATCAATCACTTTTGGTTTCCCATCATTATAAGAAAAAATACTGTGTTGTGGGGTTATTACAGTCTCTCCCCATTTTGTATTTATTCTAAGGAGTTTTCCCCTGGTTTTAACATCATATCTATGTCTGATTATTCTTTTTATTGGTCTAAAAACAGATTTTCCATCATTGAAACATAAAGTCTCCCAACCATTAATTAATTTACTCTGATTTTGACCATCAGCACTAAAAAAATCATCAACAAATTTACCTATCCTCACAACACGAACCATCCCAGATTTGTCTTTAAGAACTATATTTCGCTGATAATCAACACTATCACCATACACAACCCTATAAGGAGTTTTAGAATGAACTATGTCCCTTGTTTTTGTTATCATATATCTGCCGACACTTGTAATTCCACTGGCAATATTAAGATTATAGAGTCTTGCACGAACATAACCAGTATAACCGTAAAAGGCATTGGCTACAGTCTTGAACGCATATTGTTTTGCATATAGATAATTTTTCTTTTCTTCACTCTTTGTTGCTTTCATTTGTTTTTTGATTTTACTTCTTGTTTCTAAAAGATAATCTAGAATTTCAGGAAAAATACCTTTTCTAATTTTTTCATCTACAAATCTTGACCCAAACGGTGTCTCCTTGAATTTAATATCTTTCTTTTTTCCAGACAGAATAGTAGTAGGACAAATATTATAACTAATGATAATTGAAGGATACATTGATTTAAAATCTAAATAAGCAACACACGTGTCATGAAATCCAACAACAGGTTCTAAAACAAAAGCTCCTTTTAATCCACTACCTCTCCTTTTAGCATTCCTTCTTGAGACTTCAGCATTTTCTGGTCTACATGGAATAACAAAACCTCTTTTATTAAACCTTCTCAAAAGAATACTATCTATCCTCTGGGTTTCGCCACCATCCAAACATTCCTGGAGATTTATTCCTGATACTTTAGATATCTCGATGAACTTATCCAACATATTTTTTTTAAGAAGTATCTTCATTGGGAGTTCAGCATCTTTTCTACCATATCTTAACAATTTACCAAGTTTTTCACCATTGTCATTCCAGTAATCATTTATCTCACTATGTGCAACATCAAGTTTAGTCTCACCCAATACTTGTTGTGAAACATCGCCTAACCCAAATCTTTTCAAACCCTTGAAAAGTCCGAATTTAGCAGTAGCCTGTTTAACAAGACTATAAACATCAACAGAAACTCTTCCAGGTATTGTGGCTCTAGACCTCCCCATAAAAGTATGAATCATCATTGATTTTTGCTCACATCTTCCTAATGTTCTGGGTACATTATTCTTTTTCAGCCTTGTGTTAAGATAAGGAAGATCAAAATTATTTGTGTTGTAACCAAGTATCATATCAGGATCAAAATCATTAACTATCTCAGTAAATTTTTTGAGCATTTCTTTCTCAGATTCAAAACCGATAATATCGTCATCATATTTCTTAACTTTCTTCGCTGCTAGAACCAAAGTGTTCCTATTTTTAAAAGACGGATAGAAAAACGCACTGATTATAATGATCGGGTTTTTTTCAGCATTAGGTATGCCACCCTCGTCGGAAATAGTTTCAAGATCAAAACTCAAATAACGGAATTTTATGTTCTTATGATTTTCAACTTCCTTAAAACTTTTGGCTGTAAACTTTTTTTCTGTTTTCACACTATTTGTTTGCGCATAATTTCCTTCGACCTCATACCATCTCATTCCAAAAATATTATTGTCTGCCATAAATCTATACTTGAAAAGTATGTCTGCCTCAAAAACCTGCTGAACAAATTCTTTTTCCTTTAAACCATCCCTAATAGATGGCGTCTTACTTGGGTCATTCAAAGTTAGTTTAAGAATCTTAGTTGATTTTTCTTGATAACCTATTGGTAAAAATTTTTCAACACTTTCCATTTTTACAACAAGATTCTTAAAATTCTTCTCAATATATTTTTTAACTTCTGTTAGTTTTCCTTCTTTTGGCAGCACATAGAAGTAAGGAGAGAATTTATCATAAAACACAGTTATAGATTTTCCGTCTTCAGTCCTCCCAAATAGTCGAATAACAGGTTTATTATTCAAAAGGATATAATCAGAATCAAGTAACTGGAATGTTATTTTCATGTCTTTTATTTAGGAATTAATGTTCTTATTCTATTATCGATTTGAAAGTATAGTTTAGATTTTCTTCTCTTCAACTTCCCTCGTTTTTAAATTTACGGTAAAATACTTTTCCTGATCAATATTAGAAATAATAGTCGACCCCTTATAGTTTTTTAAATATGTTTTTTTCTCAGAAGAGAGAATTATGTCAGGGACTTCATCAATTGTAAATATATTTAACAAATCATTATTTTTAATCAATCTTTTATCAAGTATATTTTGGGAAATGAATTTTTTAGACAATGTTAATATACTGACATCTTGTAGTTGAAAAATTGAAGGGAAAGAATTGTCTGATATCAAAAATAGATTATCAAAATTTTCCATCCTTTTTTTGTCTTCCCATTCACCATAAACAAATATTGGGTCTTTTTTTCTAGTTTTTTTCAGAACAGCAGAAAGTTTTTCAAAATCTTCATCAGAAAGAAGTGATGGTTTGTAAATATAAAAAATTTTGATCTCACTCTTAGTTTTATTTATTTCTCTTGTAATTGAAATGCCAGGATATATTACGTCCTTGATAAAAATTTTTTCTTTTTTTCTCTCACATAAAACACCTATTATATCATCCAGTTCTATTGAATCAAATTTATTTTTAATTTTTTCATCAAAAAACACATGTTCCTCCCCTGTTGCGTCCTCGACAAGAAGACTGTTTCTACCTTTGTCTCGAACCGATACTATTAGTGAAAATTCTTTTGTATTATTTGTAATTTTATTAACAGAAATTAATTTTAGGAGTTTTGTATTTTTTAGTAATATTTCTTTTAATTTTTCATAATTTTCTATAGAATGTTTAACGTAATCTTCTACTTGCAATTCTTTTTTTTCAAACTTGAATTTTTTCAACAATATAATTTTTGGTGGTTTTTTTTCTTCACGTGACTCAATAATTTTTTCTACATTACTCTTCGTTATTATAAAAGGTCTTGGTTTAAGATTCTCAACTTCAGAAAGTATTTCTTCTGGTTTGTTTTTTATTAGAGGTAGGGTGTCCTGTGATAACTGAAAACCATGAGTTAGAAACAACTTAACTATTTCCTGATCATCCATCAAATCACTAAACTTGCTTCAAGAACTTTTTTAATTCTATCTTTAATGTCATTCGATACACTTAATTTAATTTGTCTTGTTCTTCCATATCTTCCTAATGACACAACTCTCGCATTAATTATTCCCAACATATCTAATTCTGAAATAAGATCTGATACCCGCCTTTGAGTAAGTGCTGTTAAACCACAATCTTTACATGTTTTTTCATAGATATTGTATATATCACCAGTTTGAATTTCTTCTTGACTGTTTTCTACTAAATCAATCGTCGAATGAAGAACTATCTTACTTTGTTTTGGTAGAGATTTAACTGATTCGATTATTCTATCATAGTCTATTTTTTCTAAAGCAGCATCAACATGATCTACAGTTATGTTTGTGTCTTTGTTTCTCTCTGCAAGTTCACCGGCTACTCTCAAAAGATCTAAAGCCCTCCTAGCATCACCATGTTCCTGAGCAGCAAGAGCAGCACATTTAGGAATAACTCCTTCAGAAAGAACTCCTTTGGTAAGACCCACTTCCACTCTCTGTTTAAGAATATCCTGAAGTTCTAAAGCATTGTATGGTGAAAATAATATTTCTTCTTCACTCAAAGAACTTTTAACACGTGGATCTAAAACATCAATAAAACCAAGATCATTAGTAATACCTATAACAGAAATTCTTGCTTTTTTTAGGTCTTGATTTATTCTAGTAAAATTGTAAAGAAAATTATCACTCATTTTTTGAACTAGTGTATCTATTTCATCAAGAATTATTATAACAATCCAGTCACGTGAATCCAATACACGAAAGAAAGTATTATAAACTTGTTCTGTTGGTAATCCAGTCGAAGGTATTTCTTGTCCTAATAATCTACATAATTCTGCTACTAATCTGTATTCCGTATCTGCAACTTTTCTCATCTTACAGTTAATATACAAAACTTTTACTGGGTTTGTTCCTTGGTTTGACATTTTTTCAAGTTCTTGGCCAACATATCTACTAACAAGTGTTTTTCCTGTTCCAGTCATTCCATAAATAAAAATATTTGATGGTTTACCTCCCTTAAGTGAGGGGGCAAGTATTGATGCTATTGTGTTTATATGTTCATTCCTATGAGGAATTGTTTCTGGAGTGAAATGAGAATTTAATGCGTCTCTATCCTTGAATATAGGAGTGGATTTTTGTATGAATTCTTGAAAAATTTTTTGTACATTTTCTGGCATAACATTATTTATTCTCCTATTGAAATAAAACCATTTCTATTGGAAAAAATATGTACCCCCTGACCCCTTGATTTCTTTTAGAAATATTAATATAAACAAAACTAGAATGATATAACAATGTTATAATATATAATATTTAAATTTTAACTATAATTTTACTTTATATGAAAATATATGATGAAGTCTATAAGATAATGGAAGAAGCAAAAAGAACACTTGATTTCGAAAAAAATTTTGGTTCTTATCCTACAAATGAAGAAATATTAGTATCTGTAGAAGTTGTTATCGAATTAATAGACAAAACTTATATGAAACTAATTAATTGTGGTTTTATTAGAACAACTAATGAATGGTCAAGAGCATGTGATCTTTACTTTCGAAAATTATCTAATATGATTGGTGTAATACAAGGACATGGTTTTTCTATTCCTGGAAGAACACGGACCATCGGAGATTTATCACTTGATAAATATATGTAAATATTTTCCACAAGCAACAACAGGGTCAGTGACTATTCACATAAATTTAATAATCTTCCTTTAACATTACCATCATCAATATTAACTAACCCAAAATAACCTTCTGGAAATTTACCTGCGTTCAAAAGAAAAGTTTCACCTAATTTATCAACACCTTTTGCTTCATGAATATGTGCAGACAGAGCAACAATCGGTTTTTTTTCTTCAATAAATTTTCTAAC
>JAFCCM010000053.1 GCA_017610225.1 Candidatus Aenigmatarchaeota archaeon
TGAAAAAAAGGGGTATCGTTTAATTACTATATTTGAGGATGAATGGATTGAGAAGAAAGAAATAACCCAAGCAAGATTAAAACAAATATTAAATAAATCAACTTCAGAAAGAGTTCATGCAAGACAATGTACAATTCATGAAATAACACCCAAAGCAAAAATTCAATTTTTAAATACTTTTCATATTCAAGGTAGTAATGATGGGTCACGATTATCATATGGAGCATTTGATAAACATGATAACTTAATTGCAATTATGACTTTTGGTAAACCAAGGGCAATACGAAATGCAAAAGATACTGAATGGGAAATAAAAAGATTCTGTTCAGATTTTAATTTTCATTCGGCAGGTATAGCAAATAAACTTTTAAGTCATTTTAAAAATAATAATGAGTGGGAATATATTGTCTCTTATGCAGATAGAAGATGGTCAAATGGAAACCTTTATGAAAATCTTGGATTTACATTAGAAAATACAGGAACTCCAGCACCATGGTTTGTAGATGTTAATAAAGTAAAAAGACATCATAGAACTATTATGTGGGCAATCAAAAAAAATGATACAATTGGTTTGACACAAGAACAACTCGCTGTTGTTCATGGGTTTAGAACTATTCATGATTGTGGTAGTCTTAAATACACAGTTCAAAAATAAAAGACCCTAAATGGATTACTCCATCTAGGGTCTTTTTTTCGTTAAAATTAATTAACCAGTGAATCGCTCTAACCTATTGATTATGCACCAATAGTTAAAGTTGCCACGCCTGCGCTACGAACTAAAGCAGTTGCGTATCTACTTAGAATTGTTAGAGAAGGTGTATAGCCCAAAGGATACGGGTGTAACACGGCAGGAACATAAGGACTATAAAAATAAATCGCCTTTAGTTCTTCTACTGGTTTGTAAACCATTAACATTGTTCCTTGTGTAACAACTGAAGTTGTCAGGATCTTCCATTTTCCACCAGCTACTGTTGCAGATCTGTATCCCATGTCACCGTCTACAGAACTTGTACCTGTGTAGTTAAATGTTTGTAAATCTTCAAGGATGGCAACATCAAGAGGATTGGCAGCAATTACGTTACCAGCTTCGATGTTTGTATCAGTGTAGATTGTTCCTGAAAGCTCATTCAGTACAGGAATGATATTTTCATGCCAATACTTAGTTCCCCAAGTATATGTTGTTGGTGGTGTTCTGTTGAATGATCCAGTATGTGTAGCATCATTCAAGCGAGTATTCGCTGTGATCAGAGAATTGATGATTTCTCTATCAATATCTAGAGCAATCTGTTGGCCAAGAATATTTACGATTTCTGCTTGCATTGAAATATCAAACAGAGCTCTCATATCTTGTTCCATGTTGATTGTCCAGTTAGCGCTGATCTGACGATCTCTTGCATATAGACGAATCTTTTCAACATTCAATGTAACTTTTGGGTTGACTCTATTTTCTTCTAATGAAATAGTTACTTGATACTTAGCAAAAGTAATAGTACCTGTTGTAGCAGATAATGATACTGTGCCGTTTAAGTAATCTACCTTACCAGAAATAACATCTGAACCACCACCAATTGTTACGCTAGCTGAGAAGTGACCTTCAACAGCAGGAACGATTGATACGTCTACATAAGTAGTACCATCAGCAGACACACCAGTAATCTCGAAATCTCTTTCAAGGTGAGCTTGTGTGCTAGTTAATGTTGGTGAAGCTGTAGCTAAAACATTATATGCTTCACTTGGTACGGGCATAGCAGCTGCTACAGGAGTTCCAAATGCAACACCTTGTGAAATATCAGTGCCAACAACAGGAGCGTCATATTGTGTAGTACTGTTTGAAGGTGAGAATTCAGCCTTAACAAATGCTTTTACAGTTTCTGGTTTATCCATTGGTGAAACTGTTACTAGTTCTTTAGCAACTAGTTTTGGGTAGAAGACACGAAGAATCGGTAGAGTCAGTGTTTCATAAGGATTGATCTGAAACATTGAATTTTCTAACAAGTTGATTCTTGTATTTTCTGCCAACTGGACAAATTGTCCACGATCTTTCTTGTTCTCGATTGATTCTGCTAAACCTGTTACATAGCAATTCCATGCAGCATCATCAACTAGAACGGCTTTAAGATTGCCGGGTTTTGACGGGTCTACGCCACTAATCTTTTTAGTGGTCCTATAGACTTCTGTCAGTAATTCTTTCATAATAAATTTTCCTCCGTATAAAATTTTAATAACGTTATTAAATTTACGAGACATAATACTCGAAATTTTAATTTTGTTCTAAAAAAACAGGGGGTTAGTTGTCTGACTTTCTTAGGATGGAAATCCAGTTAGCATCTCGGAGTATGAGATACTAACTGAAAACATTTATTTATTGTGAAAAACGCTTGTTGAGGATTTGCATTGTTTTTGAGAGTTGAAGATTTAATTTTTCTTCTGGCAATTTGTCTATTATTTTCAATAGTATGACTGTTTCATTCTTCATTGTTCCGTCATGTGTTAAACCAGCTTGAACCAGTTTTTCTATTCTTTCGAGAACTTTAGTCACTTTCTTCTCTTTCTTATATGCAATCATTAATTGTTGCATAGTTTCCTTCTCACTAAGAATTTTGGTCTTGCCAGTTTTAATCTTGTTTCTAAGTTGAATAACCTGCTCCATTTTTGCATTGTAAATCTCATCAAAAAGAGGGTAAACATTCTGAATTATGTTATCAGCAATGTTTTCTTTATTATTGGAAATATTATGTTTTGTTACATCTGGGATTTTTGTTTCTGTTATATTCATATTTCGCTCCCCAATTCTTCTAGCAAGCGACTCTTGATTTCAAAGTTATCCTGCCTGCGATCTTGCAGTCGATTGCTGAGGTCATCTCTCATATCAATTACTTTCTTTATCAAGACTTCTTGTTTTTTTAGTTTCGAATTTATTGAATTAGTTTCTACTTCTATTGATTCTATTTGTCCTTTAAGAGGAAAATCTGGATCAACTTTACATACAGAAAATATTCTCATTAAAATTTGAGGTAACGCTTCTTTATTTTCTACTTCCAACGATTCATTTATTACTTCCATTATCTTTCCTTTCTTTTTATATTATACCCATTTATCGAAAAATGTTATTACTTTTGTTTCAATTAATTTATCAAAGTAATCAGGAAGAAAACATTTACCACCAATACAGATAGTAGATTTATTTTCAGTTAACATGTGTTGCTCAAATTGCATTTCATTAAAATCAACTACAGCTGATTTATGTGAAGGTGCAGATACAGCATCAAATGCAATAATTGTCAATGGTGATTTAACAACATTATGATCTTCTAGTCTTTCAAGTTCAGCAAGACCTCTCATACTAAATCCAACACCTGTTTGATCTTTTAATAATCCAAACAGAATGTTTCCGTTTGGTGTACTTGTTGTTTCCATTTCACCCACTAATTGATTACCTACAAAATCATAATCTCTTATAATGTGTGATACTTTTTCTAGTGAAACTGTTGTTTGTCTTATTCCATCAACTTGATCATTTCCTGTTGGAATTGGATGGTCAAGTTCTGAATAAAATGCACGTCTCTTCATCCGTGACCCGCAATTATCCATGCCTTCTTTCAAAACGTCCGATGGATACATTCTATGATTTTGATTAACCTCATCAACTGATTGAATAGGGCATCTAAATATTGCTTTACTCGGGGTTTTCTTTATAATTTGTGCTTCCGAGAAAACACTTTGCTCAATAATTAAGTTAGGTCCTTTCATTTTTACTCCTCTGACATGTCTTTAAAATATTTTGTTAGAGACTCATAAACTGACTCTAAAAACTCATAATATGTTACAATGATTTCATCAACTTTATCTTTATATTGTGGAAAATTTGAAATTACAACTTCAAATAGATCAATTGATTGCCCTACCAATTTTCTAATTTCTAACATCTGTGCATCAGTAGTTCTTGCTAAGTATGTTTCAACTGATGCAAGTCTTGAATATATTTTCTTTAACTCATATACTCTACCAATTTCTGATGATTTTAATTCTTCTTCAGCGGGAGGCATTACACCAGGCATATTTCCTGCTACATCCATTCCAGTTCCACCAAGTCCTGCATCCGGCATTGCTTCTCCGCCAGGCATTGGTGTTTCTGCTCCAATTTCTGCTCCAGCTTCTTCTCCTGCTTCACCTGGAAGTGGTTCTTTTTCTTCATCTTGCTCTCTGATTTTGTCCGGTTCCACCTCATCTTCCACTTCATCCATTTCTAATGGTACATGTGTCGTATATTTAGATGGATCTTCAATATACGGAAAGTCTGGGCGTGTATCATCAGTTCCAGGACCTGTTTGTGGGATAACTCTTTGGCCATATACTCCACCAACAGCTTCTTTTGAAATCCTATCGTATGCTGCTTGCATCTTTCTTAATAATTTGTTAGACACTGTTATAATCCTCCACCGAATCCGCCTTCACCGCCCATTCCGCCCATTCCGCCCATTTCATCATCATCTTTCTTAGAAGGATCAAGGTTCTTTTCAATCTTCTCATCAATGTCATATTTCTTAACTTCTTCCCAATCAATTTGAGATAGATATTTTCTCTTTGTATATTCTTTTGGTATACCAACTCGTTCAAGACTTTCAATTAGATTTGAAACTTCACTCATGTACCTTGCTTCTCTTTCATATTGTAATGAACGAGGAACTGGCAATGAAACTTCAACATCTTCTAATATTGTCAAGGCTTCTTCTGGATCTATAATATCGAAAATTTTTTGTATTAACTCTCTTAATTGATGTGTCAAATATTTTTGATGACCAATAACGGTTCTAGCAAATAAAATATTTTCTTCACTTAATGCAGCTTTATTTGAAAGGTTTTCCTCAATCCCTAAGAAACTTGGCGGAATACCCAGACTAGCGACCATCTGATCTCTCATAAATTTTAATTCATCAACTTTACCTCTAATATCAACATTACCTTCTGTAAATGTAGATATATCAACAAAGGGTTTGCCGTCTTTCTGTGGGATATATACATCTTCGAATGTTGTAATCATACTTGGAATTGTATCCACACTTCCAAAACTATCAAGACTAACTTTTCTTTTACGAAACTCTTCTTTCATTAATTCAATAGCTTTACGAGCATCACGTGGTAATCCAATTTCAATTGCAATTTTACGTTTTTCTGTAGATCGTGATAACCTTTGTACTGCAAGTGCAGTCTCTAAAGACATCAAAACTTTTGCTGTATATTGTGTACTATCAAATATAGACTCACCATATGGATAGTATTTTGTTGTTGGAACTTTAAAATGTACCATTTTGTCAGGAGGAACATATCGAATGTCCATTGACTTATTCAAATCTGTTTGACCTAACAATGCTTTAATAATTCCTCTTAATTCTTCATCATTATTAAATTCTTTCATTTGAGGTAATTTCTTTTCTAAACTTTTTAGAATTGCAATACATATATTATTGATTGCATCATCTGCCATTGTTGTTGCTGACAGAACTGAACGTATTGGAAATACTAAATACCCAAAACAAACAGGAAATAATGCACTTTGTAGTTTAACAACAAATTGTGGATCATGAAAAACTAACTGTAAATTATTTAATGCTTTGACTTTCTTTTTTTGGTCCTTTTTATTTTTAGTAGTATCAGATGGACTATTTGTTTCAGCTTCTGAAAATGCTGTATAATCCAAATTGATTTCTACATTTTGATCATTACCAATAGATTGAACAATACGTTCTCTGATTCCTGTACTGTATTGATCGTTAATCATTTGTTGATATACAGAAGCTTCACTTAGTATTGTTTGACTTGTTAATGCTGTCTTTGGACCTGCTACCTCACAAAACAAATCTCCAAATAATAATGTGGTTCGAACAATTGTATCCAGTTTGCGTTCAAGATCAGTAAGATGAACAACTTCTTTAACATATCTAACTTTTGATGCAACAGGTGTATCTTCTGTTAGAAAATGAGTTGCTCTTATTTCTAATGTTTGCTTTGTTATATCATCAGGTGATAGAATATTATCAACTAAAACATTGAGAGCTCTGATTGCATAATTAATATTTGATACAATTGCTTGATATGCATGGTATCTCCCAATACGAGTACCCTGACCAAAAGAAGTTGGCGAAACTCCTTGTGAAAATAAACCTCCACCAACTCCAGTTATTTTAACATCTGCAGTTTTAGAAATGAGATGGCGAACCATATTCACATAACCGTTTCTTCCTGAATTACTCTTATAAGACCCAATGTCTTTTACAGCTTTATCTAATTTTGCATCAATCTTCTTAGTTTGTGTTTGAACAATTGTAGTCTTTAGTTTGTTTAAGGTATCGCCAATTCCGGCCATATTTATTCTCCTTACTTCTTCTTATCGCCATCAGGTTTGTTTTTCTTTAGTTTGCTAACCATATCACCAATACCCTTTCCAGAAATAGCTCTGGCTCTGACTTTTGGTGCATATTTTTGTTTGATCATTTTACGAAATTTAAAATACTTTTCTCGATGCTTGATCATTTTCTTATACCAAGAATCTCCACTTTCCTTAGCCAACTTTGTTGCCAACGAACCAATGGCACGATCAATCTTTGTTTGCCTTGTTACCTTAATAAAAGATGTTTTTTTAGTTTCTTGCATGAGATCATTTACAATTTCTTCATACAATGCATTTTCATCTTGAATTTCTTCAAGATATTGGTCTATTAATAAAGACATATTTTTATCTCCAATAAATTAGATTACCCTTTATACTATAGGCGCATATGATGTATCATCTGGATCAATTTCTTTCTGCATCATATCGTCAACAGATGTTTTTCTAATCTCGTCTTCATCATACCTTGTATCGAAAAATTCTGCTAGGTTAAAAACAAATGTATCATAGTTTCCATATAAGAAAACTATCTCTTTGATAAGGGTTGGGCCTAATAGTTTTTCAACTAGTTTAATAAAATCAAATGATGCTTTATTATACTCTGCATCTGGTAATGTTGTTGCCTCCAACGAATAAACAAGAATCTGATCCTTATGAACCATATTATATGATTTTTCCATATGATATTGAAGAACTGCCGAATATGACTCGAAATTAGTCATCATCGTTTCTCTTTTTTTATGTAGAAATATTGATCTTCCACATAAAAGTAAAACAATAAATCCAATTACAATACCAATCATTATTAAAATTTCCATTAATCCATATCCGTTATAATGTCCTCATCCGGGGTTTCTTCCTCCGGTGGACTTTCTTCTTTGATTTCTGTTTCTATTGTTTGTTGGTTGTTTGATTCTATATCTTCTATATTTAAACCAGTTATTTGACTTGGACGCCCAATAAATGTTGTTGAACTTGTTTTCAATATTACAACATTTGACATGTTAAATATTTTTGACAACTCTTGACAGTATTTATCAAGATCTTCATTATCATCATCAAAAATATCAACATTGGGTACGCCTCGCTGATATATTGTGATCTTTTTCATACTATTCTCCAATTCAATTATTTTTCATTTTGTTTTAAAAGTTTCTCTAAAGTAGTAGAAGCTTCTTTTGACTCTGTTAGCTCTTCTACTGAAATATCCTCATCTTCTTTTTGCAAAATCAATTCTTCTAAAAAGGGATCTTCAGGAACAACTTTAGTTTTTTCAAGCGAATATTTAATCATAGACGTACGAGCTTGAACATCAAAAAATTGTATGTCCTTCTCTGACACATTTTCAATGGTGACAGGAGTTCTGAATCTTCTTTCATTATGAATGATGAATTGACCAGGCGTAAGAAATTTTATTGTATATGTTTCCATATTTTTCCTTTCGATAAAAGGAGTGAGCAGTTTCCTACCCACTCCCTTTAAATATAAAATTATGCACCAAATCTAGCTTTCATTTTTGCATAATGAACATCAAGTTTTGCTTTTCCTTTTGCTACACACGCTTTATATTTATCGGGTTGACCAATTTCTTTAAAACGCATACATTTCTTTTGAACAGAGATCATATCAGCTTTGCGGTCAGCTGCCATATCTTCTTTCGTACCCTCAGTCAATTCAATTTCATCAATGACATGATCAATATCTTCTTTAACTTCTTCTTCTTTTTCATCATCATCATCATCATCTTCTTTTTCATCATCATCTTCGATAGCTTCTTTAAAGATAGAAAATGCTTCAGAATAGGCTTCTTTTTCTTCTTTTTCTTCATCCTCAACAGCCTTTGGGGCACCACCAGGAGCAGCACTTGGTGCAGGTGGAGCAGCTTCTTCTATTTCTTTGTCAACGTCTAACTCTTTATCTTCGTCGTCGTCACCTTCATCACCAGTTGGTGCAGGGGCTTCAGCGTCATCTTCATCTTGCTCCAATTGAAGTTCTTCCTCTAGTTTCGCTAGAGCGGCATCAATTTCATCATTTTCATTGTAGTTTTTAGGTTTGACCAGTTTGTCGGCTATATCTTTACGGTCGGGGACTTGACCAGCAGCTGTACCTGTGCCGGCTTGTTCTGTGCCAGCTCCCTCAGTGTCTTCTTCTGAGTCTGTGGCTTTCTTTTCTTTTGGCATTTCTTCTTTTGGACCTTTGCCTGTGTAGGTTAAATCAGCCTCATCAAGATCTTCTTCCATTTCAGCTATCAATTTTTCAATGATAGCATTTTCAATATCAGTAGATTCTTCGACTTCTTCTTCATCACCAGCTTCATCAGCATCAGCATCTACATCAACTTCTTCTGCTTCTTTAGCGATTTCTTTTTCTTTTTCTGCTTTGCCTCCAGCAATTGTATCAGACTTGCTTGTTCCAGCTTGTTCTGTACCTGCACCTTCAGCATCTTTCATTGACTCGCCTTTAGAATCGCCTTTATCATTTTCATAGTCAGCTTCATCTAATGTTTTTACTGCTTCTTCTGCATTTTCATTAAAGTAATACCTTTCGAGAATGCTTGCTGCGTCCTTATAAATGGGCAGCTCACCATCACCATCCCATGACAGGATCGGGTCAAGCATCGGGCCTTTTACTTCTACGTTATCACTCGTATCAAATTCAGCGATAGCTTCTTTTAATAGACTCATATAGGATTTTTTACTCATTGTTTAATTCCTCCAAATAATTAATATACTAACGATTGATATCATTTGTAATTTACATTTTGTTCTAAATAAAATTTATATTTTTGTCAGTTAGCTTCTCAGAATGATGCATCTAGTCCTTGAAACTTTAGACCAGCTGGTGCAATACCTGAACCATCATCCTTCTTTGCATTTGTAGATAGAAATGCTTCATTGAATTTAAACCTACTAAAATCCACAGAAAAATCAACATTTATATTACTTTCGCCTGCTCTGTTTTTACCAATTTTTCCATGAATAATTCCATTATCAGATGGATCTTTTGCAAATAAAGCAACGAAATCAGCATGCTCAACTTTCTTAATTGATTCTGACATTTGGTCTAAATTCAACTCATTTGATGCTTGTATTGAATAAACCTTTCTGCCCAACTGTGAACCTGTAATAACAGGAATATTATATTGTACTGCCAAAGTTTTGAGTGATAAAGTAATATGCCCCAGTTCTAATCGGTACATGTCATATTTCATATCAGTCTTTAAAAGATCAAGATAATCAACATATAATCCTGCAATTGAATCTTTTCCATATTTATTAATTACATCATCAACAACACTCATTATATCCAGAACACTAACACTCATAGCTGGAAAATATTTCATAACAATTGTTGAACCACATCTTAAAAGTCTATCTTTTATATTTTTTCCAATATCTACTTTTTTAGCAATTTCTTCTAACATACCAATACTTGTTTTATTGAATAAAGGTTGATATGTTCTCATTAAAGATTCTTCTATGGTATTTTCCATAGTCACATAAATATAAACTCTTGTCACTTCTCCTGGAACAAACTTACTTGCTACGGTTGTATCTTGTGCAGGATCAATGGTCGCTGATTTTATAATTGTATTATTCAGCATTGTTGATTTGCCTGCTCCAGAACCTCCACCCCAAATATATAATCTTGAAGGTTCATAACCGCCCATCATAATTTTATTATCAAGAAGACCAAAACCAGTTGGAGTTTTACTTGTTCTTTCATATTTTCTAGTAATCATTTCAAGCACATGATCATATGAATCATCAACGAGATCAAGTGATGCAGCTGCTTCAATTGTTACACTTCTTTGTGCTTCCATCATATTTGAATATAAATGTTTAATTGTAATTTCATAATCTTCAACAAGATCATCAATTGAATCAAATGTACCATCTTTGATTGTTTCCAAAACATTATTCAGTTCATCATAATTTTTAAACAACCCACTTATTTTTTTCCTAATTCTAACCTGTCGTATATAATCTTGAAATGCAGCTTCTGATATATCTTCTGTTGTTTTAAGGTCAAGTAAACTCATATGTTCTTTGAATTTTTCGCTTAATGAAATGCTATCCCTAATACTATTAACTGTTCTATCATCCATTAACATTTGAGATATTTTTCGTAAACAATCTAACTTATTTTTAATATCAACAGGAACCTCATATGTATCTCTTTGTTCACTGAAGTCTAAAATATCAACAATGTCTCGATATAGTGCTTTTGTTTTCTTGATCTTTGAGTTTTGATTCAGTAATAAAGAAAAACATGAGTTAAGAAAAGACTCTGTAATCATAAATTAATACCCTCCTTATTATCATTTATATTATGTTCCAAATCGGCATTCAGGGATGCCAGGATTTCTTTGTCTATTTGAACTGCTATATGGTTTGACATGTCATCTATTATTTTTTGTTGAAATGCACTCATTTCAATAAAGTTATCATTAGCTCCATCAATATATGTTGCAAACGTTAGATACTCTTGAGATTTTGGAGCAACTCCGACAATTTGTTCACACCAATCTAATTTTTTCTTCCCTTGACATTTTGGGCAACATATTAGGGATTTGCTCTCTGGATAATTGCCTTCGCATACATCACAAATAACTTCTCCTAATTCTTTATTAAGTTGGACCTTGAGTCGTTTCATCCATCGTGCTCCTTTTCTTACCAACTACTTTTTCAACCCAATCCATCTTTCCTTCTCCACCACAAATATGACATTTAAGAAACATAGAAAGACCTTGAATTTGACCCACGCTCTTTCTTAGCATTTTACCCTTACCTTTACAGTTCGGGCAAAATTCTTCACCATCTTTTAATGTTATATGTTTTTTCAAATATGTGTTAAGTGCTTTGTCCATTAGAAACCTAATACTCCCTTCACATCATTCAACTCTGTAAATTCATCCTTTGATAAGAATTTAGTTACTAGATGTAAGCAATAGTCTTCATCTAAATCACGAAGCATATCCAATGATCTTGGAATACTATATGCTTTGATTTTTTGTTTTTTTGTTAGTTTGCCTTGATTGATATGGCGTGTAATATCAAAACATTCTTTATAAAATGCTTGTAAATCTCCAGATTCATAAATTGGAAATACTCGATGTGCAAATTCTTTCATTTGCTCTTGAATCATTGGATAAACACTTAATGCATATAACATTGTGTATGATTTTACGCCAGGATGAAATGTTTCTGTCATGACCTTAGATCTATTTGGATACATTCCATATACCCCTTCAATGTCCATTCTTTTAAACCCAGATTGATCTGACAAATTATCCATAATTTCTTGATATTTTTGTAACACTGTTAAGTCTGATGTAGTTGCTTCTGTCATAAATTTCATATCAAGATTTTGACTTTTAATATTCATTTTTCTCATATACCCTTGATCATCCATCACATTCAAAAACCGAGCTTGCATTACTTGTTTATACGGACCGGACGAATCATAAGTAATATTTAAATCAATATCATGGTATTTTTTAACTGTAATTTTAAACAGTTCATAGAATAGAACATCCCTAAAATTTGCTCCACCTAAAATATGAAAATTTAAATACTTCCTTCCATATTTTTTTGCTTCATTTAATAATGGGATTAAAGGTAGGACATAAATTATACATGGAATTGACATATCACTTGCCATATTAGCAACAATACCACCAGTTCCATGATTTTCAAATGCTGGAAACATTTCACCATCTCTTAATATTTTGGTATATATTTCCCACAATTTTGGTGTTCTGAAATGGTGAATGTAAATAAGTTTCTTACGGACATGATCTGGTAATGCTTTTGCTTTTTGATATGATGCCATGTTCAGATCATAAACATCTTTAAAGTTCTTGAATATTTCACAACCAGGACCTGGTGGAACATCAAGTATAAAAGCGCTATCATATACATCATAATGATCAACTAAAAAATCATAATACATATTATTTAGAAGTAAATCAGATTCTTTACGAGTCAATTGACCCACAGAAATTTGAAATCCTCCACTATCAACTATGAGATTACAATTATCAAATATTCCCATGTCACGACATTGCCTATACATGTCTGCTTCAACCTGACTATATTTTCCATATTTCTTTTTGTTTGGAAAGTTCTGGCCATATGAATGTAGATATCCTGAACAAGTGTCTGCCAAAAATCGAGATACATCATCTCTTGAAAAATTATCTTCATATTTTCCTCTACGACCATCTATAAACATATCAATAATAGTCGCAAGAGTTTCAAACCCTGCTAGAACGTACCCGCTTCTCGCCATTCACATTCTCCTAGTTTTCTTTATACTTTGTTCTTAATATTTTCACAATCATCCCATATTTTTCTCATTTCGTCGTAATTCACCCATTTAATATATAAATGATTACATAGTGGGCATTGAGTAGGACCCGGTCTTGAATCCCACTCACACCCACATTTTAAACATTTGTGTTTTGCTAACACTTTTATAGTTTATGGATTTTGAATGGCTTAGCAGTTGACACATCAAAATGAGCTGCTGTTTTTAAAGCCATCATCAGTCGTTCTTCTGGATCCTTCATTCCCATAAACTTTGTTGTTTGTAAAGAACCATATGCAAAATGAGAACCAGATCCAATTGCAGTAAACGACTTAATCATTCCCATATGAAAATCAGATAATATTTCAAATAATTTTCCTTTGTGTCCAATTAAAAAATTACACAGTTGAGCTTGACAATGATTATCTTCAATTATCATACAACCCTTATCTGCAACATGTTCTCTTAAAGCATCAGGAAACCATTCAATCTGGTCTGGTGGATCAAAGAATGGAGGCATCAAGATTTGACCACCCCGAACAGTTCCAATAAACCCAATAAGATATTCGGCATTTCTAAATACTTTAATACAGTCACCGGATCTCACACAGCCATCCTCAGTAGTTCCTCTACTATCACTACCAATCCAAACATCTTTTCCATGCTTAATTCCTATTACGGTTGACATATTTAACTCCTTCAGTTTCTTTCCATCCGCATCTGTTGCACTCTCCCATTTTTGTTAA
>JAFCCM010000124.1 GCA_017610225.1 Candidatus Aenigmatarchaeota archaeon
AAATTTGTTGATGCTGGTTGCATGACAAAACGCAAACATCTTTGGACATTCTTTATGATACAATACATTACAAAACAAACCAGGAAAACTAATATCAGAAAGAAATAAAACATCATCATCTTTTATATCAAGGGTCATGTATTCCCTAATCTGTTCAGTTTCTAATTCAATTGCCATATTTATAGGGGAAAACATATCAAGAGAACCACGGCGATGTTTCATTATATTAGCGTAACCCTCACCTAATAATAAAACTTCGTGACCTGCATTTTCAAATTCATCTGCAAGTTTCCATATCCACCATTCTTGATATCGCATAGGTGTTGGATATTGTGGTACATATATTATTCTCATTTTTCCTCCAATCTCCACTTTCTATAATTTTTAACATTCAATACTATCAAGATTGTCATTTGAAGAACTAAAAACCAATTTTCTTTTATATAAAAAAGATACATTTGACATGAAAGACTTATTGTAAACCAAATGTACCCATCCGCTTTTTTAATCCCCAAATAATACAATCCAACAACTGTAGTAATTAATGATGTAATTGATACAGCTATTTCAACCGGAGACATGCCCTTTATAAAAAATGCTAGAACATCCATTTGCATCTTCCTTCAAAAAGAATATACTTCTTTTCATATGCCCACATTTGTTTCTGACTTTCATAAACTCTATCCAACATTGCTTCTTTCTTCATTGAATCTTTACATTCATGTATGTATGGCGTATTCATTATTGTTGAATAAAATACAACATCAAGACCATCCCTTGCTAATGCTTCACCGATAGATCCCCATCCTCTATGTGCAGGATGATTTTCAGTTGATGGATCAGGAAAATATAGAGTGATCTCAGTTGTTATATATGTGGATGGGACTGAGACATGAAAAACTTGATTGCCTACAGTTGGAAATACTTCTCTTAATTTGAGTGCTTCTTTTCGTCTTGCTGCAGTTGCATCTGCACCATAAATTATTGTAATACTTTGATTTGGATCCTCTAATATTTCAAAGCAACCTATCAATTCATCATCACAATGCGGTGCAACAATTACAGAATGTTTTTTCTCGGTCATATAAATTCACCTTCCTTTTTATTTATTTGTTACCCAATATAAAAAAATTGTCCCACTTTTATGTTCTCATTTTTGATTCAACCATCTATATATATTAATTATTGAGAAGCCCGATTGGTTTATTTTTTTGAATCTAAAATGAAAGGAGGGAATGTGGAGTTTGTAGATAGAGTGAATGCCACGGATAGGAATTTTTTGGTTACCGGTCAATTATTTTTTAGAGAGCAGGCATCAGCAATGGAATTGGATATGACACACAGACAAATATTTGGAGTATGCGGAATCGTTGCTGTACCCGATGAGTGTTGGATTAAACCTGAACACCAGTATATGTTAGTTGGATTTGACTCGAAAGAATCAGGAGGCATTCTTTTGGGAATAGACCCCGCATCAGCAATTGATAAAAAAGCTGAAGCAAGAGGTAGTGGTATCGGTAGTTTGTTATTAAAACCGTGGTGGAAGATATAATTCCAGTTTGATTCTTGTTGGCAAATTCTAAATTTTTTAGAACAAAATAAGGAATCATAAATTATTAATTGATTATCGTATCGGGATGTAGCTCAGTCTGGTTAGAGTACGTGTTTTGGGAACACGAAGTCGGAGGTTCGAATCCTCTCATCCCGACCATTTTAAAAATCTTTTAACTGTGAAAAAGGAGAACAGAGAATATGTTTGGTAAAACGAATTACGCAACAATAGTAGGGCCATTGAAGAAAATGGCAGCTGACCTTAGCACTTATATAAAAGAGCAGAAAGAAACAATTAAAACGTTACATGGTGAAAAAACTGAAATCGAATCACAAATTCAGTCATCGGAAAGTGAGATTGCCAAGTCAGAGTTCACAACCGGAAAGATCGGTGAAATGGTTGTGTTGGATCTGTATGAAATTGCGGAGAGAGAAGAAGAACCTCCTGATAATGATACAGAATCAGAAACATAATTAATGGCAGCGTGGCGAAGCTGGTATACGCGCTAGACTTAGGATCTAGTGGATTAAATTCCATAGGGGTTCGACTCCCCTCGCTGCTACCATTAATTTAATTGTGAAAGGAAAACTATGTTACGAAATGATGGTGACTACAGATTTTATATTATTAAACATAAATATAAAAAGAAAGGTGAATGGGCTGATTCGGGTGACTGTTGGCATTGGGTAGTTCGACAAGATATGAACATTGATATCAGAATAGATCTACATGAAAAACATGTTAAAGATCTCACACCTTTTTCATCTAGCGGAAGATGTTGGCAAGAAACTGGAGTTCATGGTGCATATCATAAAATGGATGCTTTAAAAATTTTAAACATCATAACCGATCTAAACCCTGAGCACACTTTTGCCATATTTGTTGTAAACATAAAACAAACAACAGACTTTATAACACAAATGGTCTGTGAAATCTAATAAAAGAAGTTACCGTAAATAAATGCCCGGGTAGCTCAGTCT
>JAFCCM010000054.1 GCA_017610225.1 Candidatus Aenigmatarchaeota archaeon
GACAAAATAATGGGTGGTAATGTTCTTTACTATCCAGGCTGTCTAACAAAATTTGTAATGAAAGACTTGCAAAAAAATTATGAAGAAATTCTTAAAAAATGCAGAATAGATTTTTTTAAACTGAAAGATGTTGAAGTTTGTTGTGGATCACCTGTTCTGAATGCTGGTTATAAGAATGATTTCAAAACACTCGCTAGAAAAAATCTTGAAATATTTAAGAAACATTCTGTCAAAAAAATAATTACTTCTTGCCCTGCTTGTTATAAGACTTTTCATAAAGATTATAAAGAAATTCTTGATGATGAATGGGGTATTGAGATAGAACATGTTACACAAACAATTGCTAACGCATTGAAATCAGGAAAGTTGAAGTTGAAAAAAAATAATAAAAAGGAAAAGGTGACTTATCATGATCCTTGCCATTTAGGAAGACATTCAGGAATTTATGATGAGCCTCGTGAAATTTTGGAAGCGTTAGGTTATGAGATTGCTGAAATGAAAAATAATCGTGAACAAGCTTATTGTTGTGGTGGGGGGGGAGGATTAAAATCTAATTATCCTAAATTATCAAGTGCTATAACCAAAGATGTTTTAGGGGAAGCAAAAAAAACCAAGACTGATATTCTCGTTACTACTTGCCCTATGTGTGACGCATGTTTCTTACAAACTGCTAAGAATTCTAAGATGAATATCAAGGAATTATCTGAGTTGATTGTTGAGAAGTTAGATTAATGTTCAACTTTTTTTTGTTTTTTCAGATAAAACCTTCCATCCACACCAAGGACATTTATTTCCAGTAAATAATTTCCAAACTTATGAAGACTTGCCAATTTTTAACCCAAGTTCAAAAGATTTCAAATTTTTTTCTATTCCTCTTGGTACAGTAATTTTTATTGATTCACGAAGACTTTCTTCTTTCAAAGGAAGCAATCCCTTACCAACAGCGATTCCAACCAATATTGTATTTCCAAAAATTACATTACCAAATTCTTTTTTAGCAAGATTACTTGTATCAAACACATGAATATCCTTTGCGAATGGTTTTACTTTCTTAAGGATTTTTTTCAAATTTGGATATGGAATTTTATCAAGATTAGCGTATATTGGGATATATGGGTGATTATTTATAATAAAAGTTGTTTTTTCTTTTCTAGCGTAAAAAGTTGCTCTTACTGCTTCCAAAGGTTCAAAAGAAAGTATAAGATCAGAATTTGCTTGCATTATTCCAGGAGATGAGATTTCCTTTTCATCGCCAAACCTAACAAATGTAGGAATAGTTCCACCTCGTTGGGCCAAACCATGCAACTGAACTCCCCTAACATAATAACCTTCAATATTTGCAGCTCTAGCTATTATTACTCCTGTTGTTAATACCCCCTCTCCACCTACTCCTGTTAGCATTAAATCAAACTTCATTTGTCATCCCTCTTAGGCTTAATACTTCCTTCTGGAGATATTTGCATACAAACACTACATCCCCAGCACATGTTCGGATCTATTTTATAGGTTGCTTTTCCTTTTTCTTTCTCTTTAATAATAGCCGGGCAAGAAAATTTATTGAGAACATTATCAGCATTTTTCTTAAATTTATTCTGATCTACTATTTCAAATACAGGAAGTTTAGATCCTCTTTTATGCATCAATCTTTTTGTCAATAATCTACATTCACCTTTACTGACCAATACTCTTGGACCCTTCATTTTTTTGAGTTCAGTCAAAGTCTGTATTAACTGTTTTTGATTAAATGAATTTGCAACCCTAACTTCAGCACCAAGAGACTTAGCAACATCTTCTATTTTTACCGGTTTTACTTTTTCACCCATTCCCGTAATACCTGATCCAGGATTAG
The DNA here is from genome assembly GCA_017610225.1 of Candidatus Aenigmatarchaeota archaeon. Next base: position 1,850 of record JAFCCM010000054.1, read on the forward strand.
GTTGATGCCCAGTCATTGCAGTTATACTATTATCCATAACAATTACGAGAGGTGATTTTCCATTATTGAATGTTAAATTAACAAGTCCAGCCATTCCTGCATGAAAAAATGTAGAATCACCAATAAAGACAACAACATCTTGATCACTTACTTTACTTATCCCATGACCTATTCCTAAGCTTGACCCCATGCTGACAATAAAATCCTGCATCTTAAATGGTTCAAATATTCCTAAAGCATAGCAACCTATATCCCCAGAATAAACAGTGTCTTTTCCAAAGACTTTTTTAACAGCATAAAAAGTTGACCTGTGTGGACATCCTGGGCAAAAAACAGGTTTTCTTGGTGGAAGATCTTTCAAGACTTTATTAACATTTTTCTTGTGTTTGTTAAAATCTATACCTATTTTTCTGCCTAAAACTTTTTCAAGGCCTGGAAATATTGTTTCAAGATTATATTCTCCAACAACCGAAAATACATCTTTTCCATGAACAATTAATCCTGGATTTACATCTTTTGAAATTATTTTAACAAAATCTTCGAGTATTGGTTCAAGTTCTTCTACAACTATTATTTTCTTCTTGTCTTTTATAAAATCTGAAATAAACTTTTTTGATAAAGGAAATGTTAACCCAATTTTTGCTATTGGTAAATCAAATCCAAGCATTTGCAAAGCTTCTTTGATATATTCAAATGAAACACCAGAAGTTATTATACCTATTTCTCCATTTCCTGGAAACACTTTATTCAATTTACTAGAATATTTCTTTTCTATTCCTTCAAGTTTTTTAATTAATTTTTTATGGAATATTTGTAAATTTGGTCTTTTGATTGTATTAAATCTAGCAGGATCTTTCTTAAAAAATCCCTTATCTTTTAGTTTTTTTATTTTTCCTAGTTTCACAGTCCCAATTGAATGGCTGGTTTTTGTAGTAGTTCTTAAAAATATTGGGAGTTCAAATTCTTCTGAAATATCAAAAGCAAGTTTTGTATAATCTAAACATTCTTGTGGATTGGTTGGTTCTATCATTGGTATTTTTCCCATTTTCGCAAAATACCTACTATCCTGTTCTGATTGAACAGAACTCCATCCTTGTGGGTCATCAGCAACCATTAAAACTAGACCGCCTTTCACTCCCAGATATGCAATCGGTAACACAGAATCGCTTGCAACATTAAGCCCATAATGCTTCAATGCAGAAAGAGATCTTATATCAGCCCATGATGCCCCTGTTGCTGTTTCAAAAGCAACTTTTTCATTAGTTGAATATTCAAAATAAAATCCAACTTTCTTTGCAACACTTGAAAGAGCTATTGGGACTTCAGAACTTGGTGTACCTGGATAACATGCAACCATTCCAACTCCAGCCTCTATTGCACCCCTTGCTATTGCTTCATTTCCCAATAAAACAACTTTCTTTCCTGTTTTTTCAAGAATTTCTGTTGGCATTTTAATACCTCTATTACTTGGTGAAACTTCTATTTAACAATTATTATCTTTTGATATATTTCTTTTATTTCATCAACCACTTTTGAATCAGATTCAAGAACTGGTTTCAAATCAACAATTGCCTCAATAACTTTCTTGTCATAAGATATTTTTCCCAAGAAATTATTTTCAGACCATTTTTCAATTTCTCCTGAAAGACTTGGATTAATATCCCATTTGTTAACAACAATTCCATAAGGTATGTTAAACTGATTAACTATTCCTAAAATTCTTTTAAGATCAGAAAATCCAGATGGTGTAGGTTCAGTTACAAGAACTGCATAATCACATCCTCTAATAGAAGCAATGACAGGGCATCCAATTCCAGCAGCAGCATCTAGAACCATGACATCATAATCGAAAGATTCTGCCTTTTCTCTAAGCTCTTCTACTACTTTTCCAGAACCAGATTCACCGGGATATAATTGACCTGAAAATAATTTGAAATTATTCTCAATTTCCTTTTCCCTTAATTCACCATTTTTCACTGGGCTAATTTTTATGGCGTTAACTGGACAAACCAACTGACATGCTCCACATCCTTCACATAAGAAATTATTGACTTTAAAATTATCATCTTTCTCAATTGCAAAAAATCTACAAATTTCTTTGCACTTTCCACATTTTGTACATTTGTCTTGATCTATTTCCGCTTTAAATGAAGTAGAAATTTTTTCTGATTTGTCCCAATCTGTTATTCCCAGCCATAATCCTAGATTTGGCGCATCAACATCACAGTCGCATGCTACAACTTTCTTTTCTCTTGAGAAAAGTAAAGATAGAGAAGAAGCTAACACACTTTTCCCAACACCACCTTTTCCTGATGCAACTACAATTTTCATATCAATTACCTATACCTTCCAAAACTTCTTTATAACCTTCGTCATCAAAATAATGAAAATGGCTTTTACATTTACAGTCACTACAACCAAAATTTTGAATAGAATCTTTAGCAACTTTTTGAATTACTTGAGAAATTTTACATTCTATTTTCTGAACACCACTGATTTTATTTATTTGGACTATTTCGACATTTGAATTAACATGAAAATAATCTATATGCCAATGAAGTTTTCCTGATTTTTCTTTGTTTAATCTTTTATGTCTTCCAATCCTATTTTCTAAATTAACACTTCTGCCAAGTGCTGATCCAACATAACAATAATAACCTTTCGAGAAATCAATCTCACCAAGTTTGCCTATTCTAATTTTTGAATTTTTTTTCAATTCTGTCACTAACACATAACTTCCTCTCATATCAAATCAACTACTCTCCCTAAATCTTTTTCACAATATGCTTTTACTAATTTTTCCGAATAAGGAATTTCCACAGATATTTTTGTATTGAATTCCTTTGCAATATTTTCTATTTCTTTTTTAGGTCCAACATCTGATTTATTCAAAACAATTTCTATTGGAATATTCAATCTTTCTACAAGTTTTAAGATCAATCCAAGATCATGTGATCCAAGCGGTGTAGGTTCAGTAACTGCATAAATTTTATCACAATTCAATAATGCCTGAATAACACTACAATGAGTTCCTGGAGCAGTATCAATGATTAGATAATCAGCTTGTTTTTCTTTAGCAAACTTGATTGCTTTTTCTTTAACTTCTCTCACTATAGGACCTGTCTCTGAAATCCCAACTTTTGATCTTCCAGTAATCAACCAAAAATTATCATTGATTTTATTAACAAAAGACTCTCCTGAAATTTTTTTCTTTGTACTTATCGCTTTATTTGGACATCCAACCCAACATGCTCCACATCCTGTACATAAATCATAAACAAATTGTGGATATTTTCCTTTAACCCAAAAGACTGCATGTTCTCTACAGTTTTTTGAACACAACCCACATTTAGTGCATTTATCTTCATCTATTACCGGATAATCCTGATAAACATAATCCGGATTTTTTAACTGTTTATTTATTATTAGATTATCATTTGGACATTCAACATCCGCATCATACAAAACAACTTTCTTTCCTTGATTAGACAATTTATACGCTAATAAAATTGCAAAAGTTGACTTACCAACTCCTCCCTTAACTCCAGTAGATGCTATTATTTTCAATTAAATCACTTCTTCTCGACTTTTTCTTCTCCTAATTTTTTAGTTGGTTTATCCAACAACTCTAATTTATTATCAAGAAAATCTCTTATAGAATTTTGCACATTTTCTCTATCAGACAGATAAACTCCTATAAAATTATCTCTTAATGTATGGAAAGATATACTACCAATACTTTTTGTTAAAACAGAATCTACTTTTTCTTTTAAAATAACATCTTTAATAAAAAATAAACCAGCTCTTACTTCTTTTTCTCTGTATGTATTTTTCTTGAAATAATATGATTGAATTTTTTTTCCTTTCAAATCGATGAAAATAAAATATTTCGACCTTCCAAAATGGTTGGATAATTTTGATTCTAATGAATTTTCATTTTCAATGGGTATTACAATTTTTTGTGTTTTAGATTTGTAAGGTTCTGTATGAATATTAAATGAAATTACTTCTTCTATTTCATCTTTAATTTTATTTTCTATTTTGTCGGAAATCTCATGAGCTCTCTTGACATCCAAGAATTTTTTAGTTTTAACTTTTACTTCACCAATTACAAAAGGTCCTGCACTTCTTAGCTTCAAATCATCAAATCTTTCAACACCTTTTATTGAATCTACAATCCTTTTAATTTTAATTTCCATTTCCTTGCTAGGGGAAACATCCATAAGTGAATAAATAGAATTCTTTCCGTTTTCAATAACAATTTTAAAAATCATCAAAGAGATTAGAATACCTATTATTCCTTCGACATAACCCACTTGAAAATACGTTGCTATTATACTTACAAAAATAACCAGTGAAATAATACCATTTACTTTTGTATCTTCTGAGATTGTAATTAAGGATTGTGAATTAATTTTCTCTCCAATTGTTTTTTCTGATTTCGCGATAATAAATGAAGCTACGGCTGAAACTACAGAAATACCAAGAGCCCAATATGGAATTTGAAGTATAGACAAAGTAAATAGCTTTGAATAACTTTCTTTAATCAATTCATATCCTGCAAAAGCCAAGAAAATACAAATAAACAAAGTTATTATTGTCTCTGCTCTATAATATCCATAAGGAAATTTTTCGGTGGGTTTTCTTTGGGATATTTTTAAACCAAACCATGAAGCAAAAGTTGTTATACTATCTGCACCAGTATGAAAACCATCTGTAATTAATACAACACTACCTGAAATAAAACCAATAAATAGTTTTAAGACAGATAAAATTAAATTTACAAATATTGCGTTCCTTGCTACTTTTTCCCCTTCTTTTAGATTGGTTATTTTTACTGATTCCATCTTCCACCGACTTCCTTTTTCAGCATCTTATTCTCTACCTTTACCAAATCCTGGGCTTGGTTGATTAGTTTCTTTTAATTCTCCCTTTAAGTATTTCTCAACAACCTCTTTAACATTTCCATTAACACCAGTGATTATCTTTATTCCTGTTCCAGAGAGAACATTAAACGCATTTGGTCCAATATTTCCTGTTATTACTACTTCTACTTTTTTGTTTGCTATCATCTGTGCTGCTGTTATTCCTGCTCCTCTCATTTCTTGACCTGCTGCATTTTCCAAAATTTCATTATTTTTTATTTTATTTTCTTCTACTTCAAATACCACATAATATGGACATCTACCAAATCTTAAATCCACGTTTGCATCTAAACTTCCTTCAGTTGCACTAACTGCTATTTTCATTTATTTTCACCTCTTTCTTACCATTGGAGTCTTACAATCTGGGCACATTATTTCAAAACAAGGAACTCCTCTTGTATGTGTAACTACTTTACCACATTTAGGGCAAGTACATTCTCCCCCTGGACCTAAACCAAAACCTCCAGGTTGTCTACCTATTCCTCTACCCATTCCTGCTCCTCTTCCAGCACCTTGTCCTCTTCTACCAAGTCCTACCATTTTATACACACCTCCTTCTATTTTTAACGCTTTACCATTTACCAAGGCATCAGCAATCTTTTTTCTTGCAGATAACAATAATCGATGGAAAGTTGGTTGTGAAATATTCATTTTCTTTGCTGATTTTTCTTGATCCAATCCTTCATAATCTTTTAATCGAATGGCTTCTAGTTCATCTATTGCTATTACAGATTCTTCCAGATCTCTCATTTCAACTCCTCTTGGTTTAAAATAAGTTACATCTGGTTGAAATCTTACTCTTCTGAATCTTCTTGGTCTTGGCATTTAATCGTCTCCTAATTTAAAAAAATGTAAAAAAAATTACCATCTTCCTCTTCTAGCACCACGACCTCTTCCACCTCTAAATCCTCTTGCAAGTCCTCTTCCGCAAGGTCCCAATCCACGGCCATATCTTACCGGAGTTGATTGAGTTGTTGGTTGTGTAGATGATACTTCTGGTAGGCAATTTCCTAAACCTCTACCTGTTCTTGGACCTTTTCCTTCAGGTCCTGTTCCATCTCTTCCTGACATAATTTTCACCTCATTACGAATTATTATTCATAACTTATATTGAATATATATTCATTACTAGTATTTATAGTTAACTAATTTTCAAAAACAAGAAAAAGTTTATTTATTTAGAAAAAAAATTCAACTGTAAACCAATATAATTCCCTCTATCTGGATTTATATTCTTTTAATCTCTCAAAAAACCCTTTAGTTATTTTTTCTCTCTCACCCATTTCTCTAGAAAATTCTTTCAAAAGTTCTTTTTCTTTTTTAGTTAATTTCTTTGGGATTTCTATAGTAACTTTAACCAGTTGATCTCCCTCCCTTCTTGTATGGAGATTTGGCATACCTTGACCTTTTAATCTGAATACAGTATGACTTTCTGTTCCTGAAGGTATTTTGATCTTAGCCTTTCCACTTATTGTTGGAACTTCTATTTCAGCACCTAAAGTTGCTTTAGCAAAACTTATCGATGTTTTACAATATAAATCATCTTCATGCCTTTCAAATATATCATGTGGTTTAATATGTATAGCAACATACAAATCCCCTCTTGTTCCCCCGTTTGATAATTCTCCCTCACCAGATAATCTTAAATAAGAACCTTCCTCAACACCAGGTGGTATCTTAAGTTTTATTGTTTTTAATTTTCTTTCTTTACCAGTTCCTTTACAATTAGAACATGGAGTTTCTATAAATTTTCCAGTGCCTCCACATCTAGGACAAGTAGAAACATTAACCATTTGCATAAAACCCATTTTTCTGACATGTCTTATTTCACCAGTACCATTACAGTTAGGGCATTTTTTCGGTTTAGTTCCGGGTTTTGCTCCAGTGCCTCCACATACCTCACATTTTTCAAATCTTGGAATTTGTATTCTTGTGTTAAGACCATTGAACGCATCTTCTAATGTTATTGTATAATCAAACCTTATGTCTCTACCTTCTTCTTCTCTTTCTCTTCTTGTTGAGTTAAATCCAGAAAATATATCAAATATATCACCAAATCCAAAACCTTTGAATAAATCATCAAAATTAAATCCTCTGAACCCTCTTAAATCTTCAGGATTAAAGGCAGAATGACCAAACTGATCATATTGAGTTCTTTTTTCAGGATCCTTCAAAACCCCAAAAGATTCATTTATTTCTTTGAATTTCTCTTCTGCCTCTTTATTTCCAGGATTAACATCAGGATGATATTTTCGTGCTAATTTCCTATAGGCTTTTTTTATTTCTTGCTCAGATGCATTTTTCTCTACACCTAGAATTTCATAATAGTCTTTTTTTGTCATGTAAATCAGTTCTTTTTCTCATCATCTTCAACCTTATACTCAGCATCAACAACTTTTTCATCCTTTTTCTTATCTTTTTCAGTTGTTGTTTCTTTATTTTTTGTTCCTTGATTTGGTTGCTGTTTCTGTGTTTGTTGATATATTTGAGAACCTACGTCTTGAACTGAATTTCTCAATTTCTCCATGTCATTCTTTATTTTCTCCATGTCATCTGACTTCAAAGATTCCTTTAATTCTTTCAAGTTGTTTTCAATTCTCTTTTTTAATTCTTCGTTTATCTTATCTTTGAATTGGTTAAGTGTTGATTCTGTTGTATAGATTAAAGAATCTGCTTCATTTTTAATTCCTATCTTCTCTTTCCTTTTCTTATCTTCTTCTGCATGTTTTTCAGATTCTTTTATCATTTTATCTATTTCATCTTTTGATAATTTTGTTGATGCAGTTATTGTTATTTTTTGTTCTTTACCAGTTCCTTTATCTTTTGCAGAGACATTCAAAATACCATTAGCATCTATATCAAATGTAACTTCTATCTGTGGTACTCCCCTTGGTGCTGGAGGTATTCCTACCAAATTAAATTGACCCAGACTTGTATTGTCTTTAGCCATAGGTCTTTCACCTTGCAATACATGTATAGTAACTGCAGTCTGAGAATCAGCTGCTGTTGAAAATATTTGACTTTTTTTCGTTGGGATAGTTGTATTTTTATCAATTAAAGGTGTCATTACTTCCCCAAGGGTTTCTATACCTAAAGTCAATGGTGTAACATCAAGCAAAACTAAATCTTTAATCTCTCCTGCAAGCACAGCACCTTGTATCGCTGCTCCCATTGCAACACATTCCATTGGGTCAACTCCTCTTTCAGGTTTTTTATTCATGAAATCTTCAACAAATTTTTGGAGTATTGGCATTCTTGTAGGACCACCAACGAGAATAATGTTATCAATGTCAGATTTAGATAATTTAGCATCTTTGATTGCTTGTTCCATTGGATTTTTACATCTATCAATTATAGGTTTTATAAGTTGTTCTAATTTAGATCTTGTTAACTTCATTTGTATATGTTTTGGTCCTGATTTATCGGCTGTTACATATGGTAAATTAATCTCTGTTTCTAGAACAGTTGATAGTTCTATTTTTGCTTTTTCAGCAGCTTCCCTAATCCTTTGAATAGCAACATCATCTTTTTCTAAATCCATTCCGCTATCCTTATTAAACTCAGAAATTATATACTTGAGAATAATCTCATCCATATCTGTTCCACCAAGTTCTGTATCACCTGATGTGGATTTTACCTCAAAAACACCATCTTCAAATTCAAGAATAGTTACATCTAAAGTTCCTCCACCAAAATCAAATACCATTATTTGGTGTTCACCTTTCTTTTCTAAACCATATGCCATTGAAGCAGCAGTTGGTTCATTAATTATCCTTACGACTTCCAATCCAGCAATTTTACCAGCATCTTTTGTTGCTTGTCTTTGATTATCATTAAAATAAGCAGGGACAGTTATTACAACTTTTTTAACAGGTTCTCCTAAAAACGCTTCAGAATCTTTTTTTATTTTTTGAAGAATAAATGCAGATATTTGTTGAGGAGTATACTCTTTTCCATGAACTTGATATTTGTGTTTAGTCCCCATCTTTCTTTTTGCTTTCATTATAGTACCTTCAGGATTTGAGACAGCTTGTCTTCTAGCTGGTTCCCCAACCAACAACTGACCATCTTTAGTAAAAGCCACAACAGAAGGGAACATCTTTCCAGCAACAGTTGCACCTTCAGCGCTTGGAATAATAGTTGGTTTTCCACCAATCATAACAGCGGCTTGAGAGTTTGAAGTTCCCAAATCTATTCCTATAATTTTTTCATTAGCCACAATAATCACCTCTTTTTTGAAATTTTAACTTTTGAGTGTCTAATAACTTTATTATTAAGCACATAACCTTTTTGAATTTCTTCAATAATAATCCCATCTTCCTTATCAGATTCTTCCTTTATTAGAACCTCATGATAATATGGATCAAATTTTTTTCCGATTGTTTCCATTTGCTTTACCCCATTGTTTTCTAAAATCTTCAATAAGTTATCATGTATAATCACAATACCTTTCTTTATTTTTTCATCCTTTATCTTGTTGATTGCATTTTCCATATCATCCACTATTGGGAGTAAATCTGTGGCCAATCTTTCATTTGCATTTTTTATTATCTCGATTTTGTCTCTTTCTGTCATCTTTTTGTAATTTTCAAAGTCAGCTTTTAGGTATTTATATTGTTCAAGATAAGTCTCTGATTTTTTCCTCTCCTCTTTAAGTAACTTCTGAATATCTCCTTTTTTTCCCGACTTTTTATCACTTTCTTTTTTACTTGCTAATCTTGTAATTAAAATCACCCATAATACTTGCCTATTTCCCCTATCTCTTTAATAAAATTAAAAATAAAAAAAGGACTATCTAATCTCTATTCTCTTTCTTTTCTTCTTTTCAACTATTTTCTTTGGCATCCTCAACTTAAGTAGTCCATTTTCGAAACTAGCATCTATCTTATTTGGATCCACATTTTCTGGTAGCGAGAAGCATCTATAGAATCCTTTGTAACTTCTCTCCATCCTGTACATCCCCTTATTCTCATCTTTTTGTTTAAATTCAGTCTTTTTCTCTACTTTGATTTCTACTCGATTGTCGCTTACATTAAGATTGATATCTTTCTTATCTACACCTGGTAATTCTACTGACACTACAAGCTCTTTCCCATCGTCCCGCATATCTGCCAAAGGTTGCCTATAATTACTTCTGATTACATTCATGCCTCTTGGATCCATTATAAAATTATCCATGCCTGTCAAACTAGTTGGTTCATTTCTGGAGAAATTGTCGAACATTCTGTCCATTTGCTCTTGCATCCTCCTCATTTCATCCCAAATATACCATTTCCTCATTTTTTTCACCTCCAATAAACAAAATCCATTCATTTAACTATTTAACATAGTTATTTTACTATTTGAAATATTTAAATATTTCTACTTGAATAATATAAAATGAATAAATATGGAAGAATTGACAATAAAAAAGTTGAAACCTTTATCTAAAAGAAATGTAGAAAAAGATTTGGAATGGTTGTGCGATTCATTTGGTATTATTAGGGAGAGAGACAAAGAAAAGACTGGGTTCAAAATATTTAAGATCCTTTTGGAATCAATGAAAGAAGGAGGTTCATTGAAAATCAACGAAATAACAGAAAAGATTAAATTGAGTAGAACAGCCGTTATACATCATTTAAGATATATGGAAGAAAGTGGAATTGTGATTGAAAGAAATAGAAATTATGAATTGAGAGTAACAAGTCTTCACAAAATAGTTGATGAAATCGAGAAAGATATTTTAAGATCGATAGAAGAAATAAGAAAAGTAGCAAGAGATATAGATGAAGATTTAGGAATTAGTTTTAGGGAGTAGCATGATTGTTTAAAGTTAGCCTTAGGTTTACCCTAAAGTTTTCCTAAAGAAGAAACAGCATCGAACAGCCTCGTCTTTGAGGCTTTACTTTTTACTTTTATTTTTCGTGGACTAT
>JAFCCM010000125.1 GCA_017610225.1 Candidatus Aenigmatarchaeota archaeon
TGTTAAAACTCCATATAGATTAACATTGATAAACAATGGTGGTCTTGAAGATGAAGATATAAGCGACTTAATTGATAAGGATACAAGGATTATAAATAACGATCCTGGTCTTGGTTTTGTTAAAGGATTCAACCAACTTGTTAATTTAATAGGATCAGATTTCATATACTTAAATGTTGATATAGTAGTGAGAGAAAATACAATTGATGAATTACTCAAACTCGGAAATGAGAATAAAGACTTTGGTGTTATATCAACTGAGGAATTTAAACCTAATTCAACAATAAAAACATCTACGACAGGTAAAAAATTAAAATATAAAGATGATTTAATAAAAGCAGAGTTAGTTGCTTACAGTTGTTGCTTCTTCAGATATAAAATGATTGAAGATGTGGGATTATTAAACGATGACTTGTTCTTTTGGTATTGTGATCTAGATCATAGTAAACGAATGATTAAAGCTGGATGGTATGTAGGGTTTGCCCCAAACATATCTGTATTTCATGATGCTCATAAATCATATAAAGAATTAAAAGATAGAAATATGTTTGAAGATAATTTCAAAAATGATGCAAAAATTGCTGCTGAACTAGAAATATTTGGTAGTGCAACAGAAGAAGTAATATCACCAAAAAAGATATGTGATCATGCGTGGTTGATGAAACCAATATTGACTGCAACTAAACCACCTTACTACAGATCTATATGCACGAAATGTGGGAAGGATAGATGCGAGTTATAATTCCTAGTGGTGGGTTTGCGACTCGGTATGATTCTAAAACAATAAAAACACTTCTTAAAACAGACGAAACAACATCAATAATAGAAAGAATCCTTAAATCCCTTCCTGAAGATGTAGATCCTATTATAATTACAAATAAAGTTAATCATGAATCATTGAAAGATTTTGGTATTGAATTGTGGTGCAATGGTATATCCAAACCAGAAGATTCAGTTGGTTGTCTAAGAGATATTCATAACTGCATAACTGAACTGAATATATATGATGATCTGTTCATCATAGTGGCAGATATCATTTACAATTTTAAAATTAAAAGATTGATTGATTACTTTAATGAAGTCAAAGGAATTGCAATCCCAGTTTCAACATTACCTTTAGAAGAAGTATGTAAAGCAGGATGTATAGATATGAAATATGGATTTGTAACTTACTTTGAAGAACATCCAATTGTTCCAAAGACAAACATATCAGAGCTTGGAATATATTTAATTGAAAAGGAACTTCTATATTTAATAAAGAACTGTATTAATGAACTTAATGGCAATTCACCGGGATATTTAATTGAATATGCATTTAATAAAAAGATTCCTATCTACGCACAAATGATTGAAGGTTATTGGTTCCATATAAATACAGACGAGGATTATGTTAATTTTCGAGAACAAACAATAAAAGGTGGAGACAACTTAATATGGGGTTAGCTGCAACATATATTAATCCAACATCGTTTTCAGTTGTTGGAGATAAAACTGAAGAATTTAAAACTGGTGTTCGTGTTTGGGCAACAAACGCAGATGCCTCAAGTGACTATTTCGATGTAGTTAGTTCGTCATATAGTTCTCCAAATACAACAGTAATTATAACATCAGAGATTTATACATTAGAATCTAATCTATCAAGTGTTGTTGCTGGTGGTGTTTCTTCTGGATCAAAAGGAAGTATGAATAAACATGACCATAGTGGTGAAGGACAAGGTGGTATTCTTTTATCAGGGACTAGCGGGACATCAGGTATCAATGGAACATCTGGATCTTCAGGTGATTCAGGTTCGTCAGGTAGTTCAGGAACATCAGGTAGCAGTGGAACATCTGGATCTTCAGGTTCGTCAGGATCATCGGGTTCAAGCGGCACGTCAGGTTCTTCTGGCAGTTCAGGATCAAGTGGCAGCTCGGGTTCTTCAGGTATAGATGGATCTGGTGGTAGTTCAGGATCTAGTGGTACATCAGGAAGTTCAGGTACATCAGGGGAGGACGGTATAAATGGAAGCAGCGGAACAAGTGGTATTGATGGCACATCTGGATCTTCAGGTAATAATGGAACGTCTGGAACGTCAGGTTCATCAGGTTCATCAGGTAGTAGCGGAACATCAGGATCTAATGGCACATCAGGAAGTAGCGGGACATCTGGTGTTGATGGCCAAGCGGGCACTAGCGGTAGCTCGGGATCTTCAGGATCTAGCGGTACAAGTGGAATAGATGGAACTAGTGGTAGTTCGGGATCTTCAGGTACATCTGGAAGTTCAGGATCTAGCGGTTCTAGTGGGACGAGTGGAATAAATGGAACCTCTGGGACTTCGGGTAATTCGGGTACTTCTGGAACAAGTGGTGCCGCAGGATCAAGTGGATCATCTGGAAGTAGTGGAAGTAGTGGGTCTTCTGGAACTTCAGGGGATACAGGTTCATCAGGATCTAGTGGATCATCTGGAACTTCAGGTGTAGATGGAACAAGTGGTACATCA
>JAFCCM010000126.1 GCA_017610225.1 Candidatus Aenigmatarchaeota archaeon
AACCAGAGTCTGAATATCTAATACCCTTTCTATAAAATGCACATTCTTCACTACACGGTTGTAGCTTTCTAAATGGGCACTTGCCCTTTTTATTGTTTTTCGTAGTTGCCATAATTCTCTTTTATTCCTTTCTTATATTCTTGTTTGTCTTGTATAATTTCGACCTACTGGCCTCCATGTATTCACTGTAGCAGAGTTTCCACTACTACCACCATGATTATGGCTACCACCTAAATCAGTAGCACCATGGTTATGTGCATTTCCACCACCAGTAGAACCTGTATCTCCCGTCCAAGCTCCTATTGCATCCCCACCGGAGATACCTGCCAGTGGGACGTTCATACCACTGTGTGTATGTGGTGGTATTTCTGACACTGTTAGTGTATGATCGCTAGTATCATGTGTATGTACTGCTTGTGTTGAAATACTATGTAAATGATTTGGTTGCGTCCAGGTGCCACCTGGTTTTGCTGCACCACCTGTTTCTCCACCAGCAGCAGAACCTTTTGTAATATAGACAACTCCATCATCGACAGTAGTTAATAAAGTATAGCCAACTATTGCTGTATCAGATTCAAAAAGAATAGTTGCCCCTGATGGAATATCATTATAATTATGTGTATCTCCGCTAACATGTGTATGATCTCCAATTGCAAGTTGTCCTGCTGCGTCACCAGCATCTCCATTGGCATTCATATTACCATATGTTACAGATGTTGATGTAATAAAATTAAGAGAGTGTGATGAATTGTTATGATTATTATCTGCAAACCCTGTGTGACCACTATTTAGATAATCTAAATTTGAAAGCAATGAGTGATTTGTTACACCACCACCACCACCACCACCACCGGCAATACCAACACCAGAAGACAAATTATATAAGACATCTACTGTGTTTGTTGTCATCCAAACTCTAGCAATATTATATAAACCAAGTGCATCAGGAATCAAGTCTACACTATCAACTTGTATTAGTTCCATAACACCTGTAGTATCAGCAAAGAAAGATGTAACAATTGCAAATCCTGTAGAATCCAATGTAGTTATATCAATATCATATTTGTATTTTCCAGATTGTGAAACCCAGTCTGTTGTTTCAATGGTTCCTTTAATACTTGTAGACAGCATAGCACGTGGAATGAATATCATATCTATTGGAGTTATTGAGTCTCCTGGTGTTAATGATCTACCAACATCTTGTATAAATGTTCCAGGAGATACATTTGTAACCTTACCTGCTTCAGATGCTGATAAATATAAAACATCACCTATAGCAATATTAATGCCTGATTCAACTCTAACATCTTCCAAGGATCCAACTATTGTTCCACCGGGTATTCCATTAACTGAAATAATGCCCATATCAGATCGAGTATTTATTGATGTAGCAAGTGCTGGTTGTGCAACTTTATTAGAATCAAGATATGCTATACAACCAATCCAAGTAGTAGCATCAATAGTGATATCTGGTACAAGAACACTTGCGCCACCACCTCCGCCAGCTTCTACCCAACCTGTTGAATATCCATACCAAAATTTATCAGTTTCAGATTCATAAACAACACGACCTATATCTCTTGTAGATACGAATGTGGGAATGTTAGTTACAACACCAAAATATAATGGAGTATATTCTCGTTGAGTGGTAGGAATTACAGCATCATAATCAGCATATGAATTAATTCTAAATTCAACGCCTGTAAAAATGACTTCAACTGATTTTAAGAAAAATACTGTATCGCCCATGTTGACATATGGTATTTGACTTGGTTTCAATATTTTTATACTTGCTTGAGGTGCTGGTCTTGATCTAGCATATGTATATTCGAGTACAATATAATAATTGCCTACTTCATTAAAACCTGTACCAAATGAAATATAATGATCTGGGTCTTCAAAATTTACAACATGTGATGATGTTAAAGTAATCATTACATCATCTTTATACATTGTTCCAGTTGATAATATTGATTGTGTATATGGAGAAGTACTATCAATCGAAACCTGTAATGCATTATACTCAGTTAAACCATCGTTACCCTTACTTATCATCTCTGTCAGTTGATTTACCGTATCGCTGTTATATGAAGCAAATGGATCAATAGCTCTGTTTTGACTTGGGATGCTGCTAGCCATTAGTTAAAATCTCCTTACTTTTATTTCTCTAATTAGTAATAAAACTAGTGTATGATAGATATACCCATATACTTTATTTTTTTGTTCTAAATTTAGGTTCTTATTAGACATTGACTAAGATATTTTTTTGGTAAAGAGCATACATCTATATATATTAATAACCGAAGAGGATGTCTTGGTCAATTTTTTGAAAGGATAACGAAAAAAATAAGGGCACAACTAACATGTAGTCATGCCCCGTAACATTGTAATAACTAACATTTTTAATTATTTTGTAATTATAAGTTTGTTCTAATATAAAAAGGACATTAGTTATAAACTTTCAATTAATT
>JAFCCM010000055.1 GCA_017610225.1 Candidatus Aenigmatarchaeota archaeon
TAGTTGTACTGGGCCAATTTTCAGATGGGATATTAAATGTACTTCCAGCTTTTTTAATAAGTTCAACCGCACGTAAAAAATGTGTAGGGTATCTACTTACAGTATTTACATCAAGCATTGTTTCTCCTTTATTTCTATCTAATTTTGTTTCTCTTTACCATCGTGAATACTTCTCACAGGTTTAATTATTTTAACCAATTCATATTGTATTATAGAATCTTTTATTTTCTCCCATGTTTCTCTGTTAAATGAACCATCTGGAAGATCATTACCTCGTGTCCAATCTTCTCCTGCTCGTGGTTTTCTTGTTGACACAGTACAACCAAGATAATCTTTTCCATTTTTTCTAAATCTTGCGCCTATTGCATAAATATTAACACGAGTATAAATTCTAAATCTAGTAAATACTTCTTCTGTATTATAATCTTCTGGAACAGTAGACCAATGAATAAACCAATCATCTCTATCCCACCGACATCACTCTTTTGACCATACTTTAAATATTGCTATTTTATCTTTTGTTGATTTGATCTCCATTTTCTTTTCCTCCATTTTTATTCCGCAAGATTACGCGGTTTGTTTTCTTCTTTTTCTATTTTTAATGTTATCTTTAAACGATCATTATCACTGTTAATGTTAAAAATACTATACGTTATGACCTTATTTACATTATAACCTTGATTATCTTTAACATTATTTAATATTCTCCATTATCTTTCTTACCTTTTAAATGTTCAAATATTCTATATTTTAAATTAGAATTCTCAAGTAAGTATTTTGATGAACCATCATAAAATGTTTCCTTTGTAATTATAATTTCTTCAATCCCACAATTTATTATTTCAGTTAAACAATCCTTACAAGGAATTCCACACGTCATAAAAAGTTTTGCACCTTTTGTTACAATACCATGTCTAGCTGCGTTATTAAGAGCATTTCTTTCTGCATGACCGGCAATACAATATTCCAAACCTTCTCCAGATTTGAATCCAGCCACATATCTAGGACATATACTATGGTACTTTGTATTATCTGGGTCTTTGCCTTTTGATTTTATAAGGGCTCTAATTTCAGAATCAATTACATATCTTTCATTACAATGGGGAATTCCTCTGCTAGGACCGTTATACCCAGTTGAAATTATTGACTTATCTTTCACCAATATAGAACCAATTTGTCTAGATAAACATGTTGAATTTTTACTTACAGCTACACAAATATTATAAAAATATTTATCCCATCTTTTACTTATCATAAATTAACCTCCATTCTTTTTTTCAAATATTTTCTTTTGATTATTTCTTCATAAAAACTTCTCCACCAATCTCTCGAAAAATTGGCAGTGCTGTTACAACTATTACATACAGTTATTAAATTTCTTGGGTCACAATCTTTTTTATCATAATTGATATGATGCACAACTAATGATTTATATTTCATAGAACATTGTGGATTTTGGCATTCATTATTAT
Source organism: Candidatus Aenigmatarchaeota archaeon (assembly GCA_017610225.1). The sequence goes on from JAFCCM010000055.1 coordinate 1,473, forward strand.
CTCTATCTTTAATAAAAAGTTTTAGTTCATGAGTCCATTCATGACAATAATCTCCAAAAGAGATTCCACCTTTCCATCCAGGACTTTCTGGACCACATCTTCCAAACATGTGATTATCCTCTCCAAATCTAGAGATTTTTTCTACCCACTCTTTTCCACCCAACTTTGTTCCTGATTTTTTCCATTCATTTTTTGTTAAATTAGATTGTAAAGTTCTCCACTCTACAGAATTATATAGACTATTAGGATCCTTCCATATTTTTTTAACTCCATCACTTATTTTGATTCTATATTCTTCACTATCATATATACCCTCATTCCATAATTCTTTCATTATAATAGATTGTTTTTTACCTCTTTTGGTCTGTTCTTCTTTATAACTTTTTCTCTTCTTTCTTTTTTCCCAAGCTTTTTTCATTTTTAATTTTGTACCTGGGCAAGATGCTATATTTTCACTACAACACCATTTTCCATTTACTAGATGATATAGAGCTTCTTCACCACAGCCATAATCACACATTTTCATTTATCTATTTATCATTCTCCCTTTTCTATTTTTTCAACACTTATAACATAAGCAAACATATATATTTCAAAATTTTCCTTATCATAAAATGATACAGTAGTTGATGCTACTTTACTTGGCACAGTAACTGATATAAAATAATGAGCATCTACATCAACTGTGCTTTTACTTCCATCTACAAAACAAGTTAATCTATATTTATTCATGTTACTCTCCTTTCATTTTAACATTATGTTTAACTATATGTCTTTCAATAGTATTATATTTTGGTATAATAATTTTTTTTTATTTTTTCTTTCTTTTTTTCAAAATCTTTAAAGTTTTTAAAATAAACCAATATAGTTTTTGTATTCATCTTCACAACTGTTCCTGATGTTCTTCCATAGTTTGTATTAAACTCTGCTGTTAAATTCATTATGGTGCCTCTCCTTCCTTTATTAGTCTACCTCTTGGTGGTTCTGGTTGTTCATATCCACTAAATATTTCTGTTATCTTTATTGAATATTTATTATAAAGATACTTTATAACCATTTCTTTTGTCCAGCCCATAAGAGGTACTTCTACTTTTATTTCTTTTGGTCCTGCAACTTTGAATAGTTCATTAATTTTAAATATAAATTCCTGGTAACAATCCGGAAATAAATTCAATCTATCATCCCAATCGCTTCCAATCCATATAGTATCTATACCTTCATTTTCAGCAATACTAAATGCCAAAGTCAGAAAGATAGAATTCCTTCCTGGCACATGCATTTCGTGAACTGCTCCACTTCTATCTGCAATACAATCTCCTGTTAATCCACTATTGATAATTGGATTATCAACTTTAACTATTACATAATCTACTTTTAGGTTCTTGAGTTGTTCTCGAGCAAAATCAAGTTCTTGAATATGTACTTGCCCATAATCAATAAGAACTGCTAATGGATTCTTTTTTAAATCCAAAGCGAGTTTTAACATCAACATACTATCAGATCCCCCACTATACAAAATTACTAAATCTTTATCCATATTATTCTCCTTTTATTTTATAGTATTATGTTCTTATTACTAAAATTAATTTCCCATTTATTTCACAGTCATAAACCATATTACTATATATATTAATTATTGATGTAATCTTATTAACCTATTAAAAGGAGGTTATATGATATATAAAATTGTAGCAGGAGTTATAATGGCAGCTGGTGTCATTATATCATGTGGTGTAGGAGCAATGTGTGGTGCCATAGTTGGTGCTATATTGCTTCCAGTTAAAGTATTTAATATGTTTTCTGATGACTCAACGGGAAAGGCATCAGATAAAATTTAATTAACCCCGTAATTATTAGGAGGATTTATCATGAGTAAAATTACCAAAAGTTCAACAAAGGATGAAATCTTAAAGGCACTGGATGAGGCAAATGAGGAGCAAGAAATTCTTCATTTAGAAGTTGAAACTTTACAGAAACAAGCTGATGATATGAATTTGTTGTCAGAAGAAAAAGTTAAGGCGATCCTTAATCTGGAAGAATTGGTTCAGGAAGAAGATGTTAAGAAAAAAGGTCTGATTAAACAGTTGGCAAGCCAAACTTCAAATATCGAACTCGCCAAAAAGAAGACCGAGAAGTACATCGAGATTAAGGAAACTTTGAAGTCCGTTGAGCAAGAGCTGGAATCAGTAAAGTATAAATTAGTTGCTTCTGATATAAAAATTGACCAACTTACAGCTAAACTTGAAAGTTTCAAAAACCGAGCATTGCCTTCCGGTATCAAAAAAGGGTTCAGGAAATGGTTTAATCTCAGAACAATGTTTGTAGAAACATGTGCTATGGCAATAGTTATTATGATGTTCTTTGGTATTATATATGTGGCATCTTCTCCCGATAAAGACGGTTTAATGAATGATGTAAACAGTATTATATCCAGAGTTCAACATAACGTTCCAATCCAGGTCATCAACCCTTTGGCTGCAATGACCTTTACTGTAGAAAATGGTATTGTAACTGCCAGGCATAATGGTGAAAGTAATCTCAAGTCAAAAGACGGTGTTGTAATTGATGATTCTATTATTGCAACCTGGGCCTTAAAAGCTGGTTTTGATGGAGTACTTTTCGGGACTCTTACAGATTTATATGATAGAGTTGATTTGGAGCGAGATGTAGCTGGAGCTTATGAAAATTCCGAAATAGATATCGAACATGTAGCATCAAAATTTAAAGAACTCGGATGTTCCAATGTTCTCGCTCTTGTTGGAAACAAAGGCAACTTAACTCTGCCGGAAATCTTTAGCCAGACCTCTCAAGGTAAACTGGAAGTATTTGAATCTCGTCGAAAATTGGCTAGTTTCATTCCTGTATTTTGGGGAAAAGAAAAGAAGCAAATGAATATTAAATCGGATAATGTTTACGCTTACATAACCTCCGATGAAATTTTCATGGAAATTAAAGGTATCAAAGCTTATGCAGAGTTGAATGTAATAGAGGAAGAAACTCCTTCTGATAAATAAGGAGGAACGCCTATGAAGCATAAACCTTTGGGAGGGAATATTAAATTATTCCCTCCCATACTTTAATCTATAGAAAGGAAAATTATTATGAAACGATCAATTATTATTACATTGGTAATGGTTTTAGTTTGTGTGAGTGCAGCTTTCGCTGGTGATATTAATGGAATGAGAGGTAGTAAATGGGGATCAGCCCCTATTGTTATTCTGGAAAATGAAAACATTCTGGGTGGGGAACTAACCATAAGAGGCTTTAATGATGATGGTTTATATGAACTTCAATTTGAAGTCCCAATGAAAATGGGTCTTGCTACAACTTATTATGTCTTTGATGATAATGACAAACTCATAAATGGTGGAGTAGTTATTTTCATGGATGAAAATAATCCAGATATTTATTATCAAAACTACCTGGCTATAAAAGACTTTCTTAAAAATTATCTTAAAACTAATCCTTCATTTGATTCATGTGAAGAGATAATTATAATGAATGGAAATGATGTTGCTTGTCAGGAAGTAAAGAAGGGTCTTGCTAATCATATCGTATTTGAGGATGTTGAATTGCAAAATAAATTCAAATCCAAGAAAACAAATGCTGTGATTAAATTATTTGGGAGTCGTAGTATATATGCATTTCTTTCAGTTCATTATACCCCGGCATAAATATCAGCAGTAAAAAAATTATAGGTTCCAACAACTATAATTTTTTCCATCTCAAAATATTTTTTTTGCAAATTTTATCAAATGAAATTTTATTATCGACTGCATAAGCTACTTGAGATTCTAAAATTTCTTGATTATCAAGAGCCCACATAATCTTTTTTTCTATATTTTTTTCATTAACTTCAACAACTCCATTCTTCTTATATGAAGGAAGTAATCTCGTTTTCTCGGAAAGAATCATTGGGGTTTTAGTCATTAATATTTCTGTTGCAACTCTTGGGCAACCATCTTGACGGTTACTCATACACAAACCAAACTTACTTTGATTTAATATACTACATAAATCTTCTCTTGTTTGCAATCCTAAAAATTTAATATTTGATACTCCATATTTTTTACATAGGGTTTCACCTGCTCCAGGTTGGTTTCCACAATGAACAATCTTTAATTTTTGTAATGATGGATATTTTGATAATGTACTAATAAATTCTTCTTGCCCCTTATATCTCGACTGCGAAAAATTACAAGGCCAACATATATCCCATTTAATATCTAAATTATTATTCTTAAAAATATAAGGCGACGCTGTTTTATAGAATGAAATACATTTATGCCCTGGTCTAAAATCTTGTTCATCCTCTTGTAGTATCCAGTCATATTTTCCGCCATACTGTGGATAGGTTCTGCGTCCCGTTCCTAAATATAATTTTAACCCAAAATGCTCAGGGTAGAATTTTGTAATATTATCATATTCTTTAAACCCACCTCGCCACAATGACATCTCTGGTCTGGGATATTTTAATGTTTGAGTAAAGTTTCGTACCCATCTTTGAATGAACTTTTTGCCATTCACATTAAAAATTATATCATCTCGAACATAATCTCCAAGACGCCATATAACCACTTCATCAAAATGATTATTACGTAACAACCATATAGGAAATAACATATAAAAATCATGACATTTTTTCTCAAACGTTTCTAAATCTTTAAATTCATGGTAATATTCAAGCGCCCGAATATTCGATCTAAATAACCAAAAACTTTTCATACTATTTTATATCTCCTATACATTATAGCTCTATACCAAGAAGTGTGCCATTCTCTATCTTTATTAGCCCTTAAGTTACAAGAATTACATATTGTTATTAAATTATTAGGATGACAATTTTTCTTATTATAATCAATATGATGTATTACAAGATTCTTACTAGTTTTAAAACAATATGGATTTAAACATCTATTTTCATCTCTTTCTTTTATAGATTGTTTGTAATCTTTATCCAACCAAACATCACAATATGGTTCTGCTGTTATTCCGCCTTGCCAATTAGGAGTTTCTTTTCCATATGTTCCTTTCATCCTCTTGGATCGTTCTGGATTTTTTCTTCCTTTCCAATAACCGCACCATCCATTCTTTTTTAAAGTTTTACTTATTTTAAATCTATGTAATTTAGTCATCACTTTTCCTAAATTACAATCTCTACATAACTTTTTTAATTCATCTGCTTTATTTTTACCATATAATTCTTCATAACTTTTTCCTTTAAGATACGAAATTTTACCTTTTCTTGCCTCACTTTGTTTTATTCTTGTTTCTTTTGAAACAATCTTTCCTTCTGTTTTTATTCTAATTATATCTCTAATAATTTGGCATTTACTAATATTATCAGAACAACACCATTTCCCATTCTTAAACTGATGCTTTGCTTCTTGACCACAACCGTAATCACATAGATTCATTACTTAATCCTTGCTTTTAATGGATCGAATCTCATTAAATTATTATAACTAACTTCCATACATCTTAACCCTAGAATCGAAAGTGAATGTAAAGTTATAAAATTTCCATTTCGTTTATTTATAGTCAAGTCCAAGTTAGGAACTCCCAATGCTCGTCTACCAGCTACAGAATAACGTCTCGATAAATCTGAATTATTTAAAAACTTTTGTAATAGAAATCTAATAGCATCTATTCTATTTTTTCGCCCAAAATTACAAACAATATGAAAACTTGTCTTTCCCGTAAATCTTATTTGAGCTGTTGATATTACTGGCATATCATTCATTACAAAATTATATACTTCAGCAGTTGCTTTCTGAGCCCATCTGAATCCATCACGAGGGTCAATATCAATATCAATAATTCCTATCTCTTCTATATTACTCATTGCCGAATGAATACTCAAAGATCTCCCAGTTACTAAAGTATCGTAATTCTTAGGATATAATCTAATATATTTTCCATCTTTCATTTTTCGACGGATAATATTTTTATTAAGGGAAATCACAATAAAAAACATTAGGTCTCTATTGAATGTTTCTTTGAGTAAATCTCTTTTTACTTTCTGATAATAATTATAGATATCTTTTTCTTTTAATCCGGTAGGATAGAATTTGTTTTTAATAACTATTGTTTCAGGATTTTGTGGTTTTGACATTGTTACTCCTTATGTTGTAATATGTAATAATATATCATTTAAGGTTATAAATCGAGGTCAATGTGTAAAAATATATCATTACTAACAACCCCTTAAATTAACTTCAATTTTTTTATTTCGTTTTCTTTGTGTTTCAATCGTTCCAATAACCTTCATTTTATAATTTAAATTTTCATTAAACATGAATAAAGGTTTATCTTTATGTTCAAAACTACAATCCATGTCCATATAATAATTACTCATATTATGAGTCTGCTCATGAATACAACCAAGTCTCTCAACAAAATCAGGAACTTCAATGGATAAAACTGAAAAATGTTCTTCATATGTTAATTGTTTTTCTATCTTTTCAAAATATTTACAACCATCATTTAAATACTTTAACCAATCATCATGTGTTAATTCTAAAGCATCATTTCTAGGTCGACCCCATACTTTCCAATATGCAGTATCCTTGAGATATTTATCCATCCTATTACAACCATATGGAATAGTATAAATCAACCCTCTTTCATGATAATTAGCAAACCATTTTTTTGCATATTCTTCATGATGTTCTAAAGAAGGTTTAAGACATAATAATCCCTTTTCAAAAATACTTTTCAAATTCACTGTATTTGTAATATGTAAAACTTCATCCATTTAATTATCCTTTCATATCGTTTAATGTTTGTTCCCATGAATTAAAGGTAATTCCTTTTCTTCTCTTATCTGTTGTACAAGTCTTATAGCTTTTATAGAATCTTCAATGCCATAACCTCTTCCATTTAAAATCTCTCTGTATGATTCTGTATGAAGTTCAGAGAAGACATTATCAAATCTAACTTCTTCTCCGTTAACTTTCATACTTCGATAAAACTTTTGTTTTGAATCTGGTAGATCGTTTATATCAAGAGATAGATAATATAATACATTTGCATGTTCTAAATGCAATATACCACATGATTGTTGCTCATTGCTATCCTCAACATGAAATGACTCAACATCACCAAATAGCCAGATTAACATATCAAAAAAATGAATACCAATATTTGTTTCTATACCTCCACTCTTTCCTTTGTTTCCTTTCCAGCTTTGAAAATACCAGGGACCTCTTGGGGTAATGTATTTCAAATCTACATTATAATATTTCTTTTTATTAATCATATGTTTTAAAAGCTTAATACTTGGATGAAGTCGTAATTGTAATATTGAATAAACTTTCTTTTTTAATTGATCTTCAACAGTTTGTAATTGTCTTAAATTTTCAACAGTTAATGATAAAGGTTTTTCACATATAATATCTGCTCCAATCCTCATTCCCAATTTACAATGTGCTTCATGTAAATAATTTGGTGAACAGACCACTATATAATCAAGTTCCTCATTCTTAATAATATGACGATCAAATCTTTCTTGATTAGTAAAGAATTTACAATTGGGAAAATATCTATCAAGGATACCAACTGAATCGTGTACATCTAATGCAATAACCAACTCATTCCCAGTATCTTTTATTGCTTGCATATGTCGTGGTGCAACATAACCACTTGCTCCAATTAGTCCGAATTTCATTATATTGTCAACTCCTTTAAATTTTTAATCACACTTCCCACCACTCTTGCAGGATTACCAATTACCATAGAATGTGGAAGAACATCTTTTGTAACAACACTTCCCGCTCCAATGAACGAGTATTCTCCAATTGTTATTCCACAAATAATTGTTGCATTAGCACCTATAGATGCTCCCCTCTTTATTACAGTTTTCAAATATTCATTTTTTCTTGTAACAAACGATCTTGGATTTTTTATATTTGTAAAAACTACTGATGGTCCTATAAAAACATCATCTTCCACTATAAGACCAATATATAAAGATACATTATTTTGTATTTTACAGTTATCTCCCACAACCACATTATTTGCTACAAAAACATTTTGCCCTATATTACAATTTTTTCCTATTACAGATTTTCCCATAATATGACAAAAATGCCAAATGCTACTTCCTTCTCCGATAACAGCTCCATCATCTATATAAGAAGACTCATGACATTTATATTTCATATTATCATCCTCAATAATTGAAAGCATTCAGCATATTGAGTATTAACCTGTATCCCTCTAAATTGTGCTAATCCTCTGATAACTTCTCTGTTATCATATTTAACAATTTGTGATTTAAATTTTGATATTGCTTCTATTTTTGTATCTATATCAAGAGGATCTAATTTAACATAAACATCATTGTTGAATATTCTATTGTTTTTAAATGACTCATACCCCCAAATAGTAGATATCTGTTTAAATGCTCTATATGTTTCATCAGAAATAACTTTATGATCTTGGTGTGTATCATTAGAATTATGTGTTATGACCAAATCAGGTTTTATATCTTTTTTTAATTTTATTAAATCTTCTAAAATATCCTGTCTGTATTGTGGAAAAATTCTCACCTCATAATCATGAAGATATAAATTCAAACGAGGTATATCTAAAACAGAAACAGCTTGTAAAACTTCATTTTTTGTTGTTCCTTTTTTAAATCCTTCGGGTAAAGATTTATCTGCAAATGAAAATGTAGAATAATATATCTCACATTTCATATTGACAAATTTTGCTATTGTGCCTCCACACATTGTTTCAATATCATCTGTATGCGCTCCAATAACTAAGATTCTATTAAACATTTTATTATCCTTTTTCATTTTATTTTTCTAACAAGTTTTGCTGGGATCCCAATATATACACCATTTGGTTCACAATCTCTTGAAACAATTGCTCCAGCTCCAACCACCGCACCTTCTCCAATAGTTACACCTGCCAACAGAAGACATTTCGATCCAACCATTGCACCTTTTTTAATATAAATCCATTCCTCTTTACAATCAGGATCAACAGGATTTTTTAGACGAGTTGTAGTAACTCCTGAACCAACCCACGCTCCATCTTCTATATCAACTGCCTGTCCAATCATAGAACATCTTTTGATTCTTACAGTATTACCAATCCTAACATAACCAGATGTGTTTACATAATCATCTAACTTACAATTATTTCCAATGATAGTATCAGGCATTAGTTTGATATAATCCATTATAAGTGTATCATTTCCAATTCTTGTACCAGGCATAATTTTAACAAAATCACCAATCATAACATTATCACCAACAACCACATCTTCTTTAATTATACAAAATCTACCCACACTGAAGTTTTTTCCGTGTTTAAAATCATCAGCTATATTTTTCATTATATTCTCCTTATTAAATTCTTCTAAATGTTTTTTTTAATCCCTCATAAGACTTTCTATAAACACACGGATTTCCGTAATAGACACCTGGTTCTGTTATGTCTTTCAAAAGCACACTCCCCATACCTATAGAAACATTATTACATATGGTACTACAGCCTCCTATAAGAACACCTTGCCATATAAAACAATTTTTTCCTATTTTTGTACCTCCAGCCAATTTAACACCAGGCATCAAACAAGTATTCTCATCTATAAAACAATTATGCCCCACATTACACATAGCAAGTATCTTAACACCATCTTTTATGATAGTAGAATCCATAGTAGATGTGTGTATTACAGAATAAGCAGCAATGTCTACATTATCTCCTATAATAACACCCCCCATATGTTTCATCATCACTCTTTCACCTGATGGACTTATGGCATAAGTATTACCGGGCACATCCAAAATAACAGAATTGTGTATATTACAATTTTTACCTATTTTATTAACTTCAGATTCTTTATCTTTGTTTATAAAATTATGAAGTAATGTAAAATAATAATCAATATTTATACTATCATCTATTGGAAATATCTCAACATTGTCAGAAATTTTGGTTACAGGTAACATATGTTTTGAAACTACAACACCTAAATTAAACTGTGTATCATAAAGTAAATCTAAATATTTTTTCTCACGAGCAAAAGTTATACAATTATCCTTTAAATTAAAGAGCGAACATGTTCTGTCGTATTTTTCTACAATCTTTCTAAAATCAAAATCCATGTTATTATCCTTTCTTACGCAATAAACTTTTATATTCACCTGGGTATAGTCTATTAAAAATTTCTTCAAATACACCAAATCTATTTAGATTACTATGATTTTCACGAACAAATTTACTACCTCTATTTCTTATTTCTATATAATCATTTGGATGGCTTAGAACTTCTTTTATTTTATCAAACACATTATCTTTTGTAACTGGGATATAATGAACATTGGGTTTAAAACCACAAACTGCAAGTTCCTTTACCTCTGTAGCCAACAACAATGAACCAGCAGCAGGTATTTCAAAATATTTTGCAACAGGAACATTAAGTTTTCCTGGTAATGCTAAAGCACAAAAATAACTATTGATATATTTGGGATATTCATCAAATGGGATTCCATTTACAATATCTATCAAAGCATTATCTGGTAAGGTTTTAGCCTTTTCAATCACATAATTACGTCTTAGATATGCCTTATATCTTACACCAATCAAAAGACATCTCATCTTAGAGTTGGGATTTACTGTTAAAGTTGTGTATCTTTCATAAGGACCAAAATAATTTGGCCAATAAATATATTTATGAAGATACTGTGGATACCACTTCCGGAATAAATAATAATAACTACCTATAAGAATATCATATCTACTAAATAATTTTTTTTTATTTTTTAAACATTCTTCATTCTCCCAACATTGTAAATCACCAAACTCTCCAATAAGTTTGCATTTATTAGTATTGAGCAATCCTGGTGGTATGTTAGGTCTATTATGATAAGGAACGCTTGAAATAATAGCAACATCATAATTATCCAGTTGTGGTGAGTCCGTGTATAAAACCGAAAAATTATACTTCTTACATAATTTATCATACATGGCGTTTCTCTTGATTGCTGATCCCTTACGCATACGCTTATAAGTTTTATAGAAAGTTGGTATTATAATAACACCCTTCATATCTATTTCCTCCCTATCATTTTTTTATCCCATGTACTAAAAAAAACTTCTTAATATTACCAGTACTACTTTTATGCCCAAAAAGAGTTTGTGTTTTAATAAAGTTAATAATTAAACTATATCGTTGTATAACACTTTTACTACTTCTAAAGAATCTAACATGTGCTAGATCATTTTTATTTGGGACAGAAAAAATAATTTTTTTCCCTTTTGGAATAGCTTTAATTACAGATAAGTCGTTACTTAAGTGTTCAAGAGTTTCTAAGGTAATAAAAACATCATAATTTAGAAACCTATTTTGTATATTTTTATCATAAAGGTTTCCTGTTTCAAATTGATATGAAGGAACTCGTTTTTTAGCTATTTCTATACATTTCTTTGAAAAATCTATTCCCCAATAATTTTTATATCCTTTCTTGTATAAAAATTCAGCAAATAATCCAGGTCCACAACCTAATTCTGCTATTTTTATATTTGTATCAAGGGGCAATAATCTAATAGCTTTATTATAAAGATTTACCCAATATATACTGATAGATTTTGGAATATGTGTATCGTAATATTGTGAGTTTAATTCTTTTTTCATAAATATATATTTCCTTTTTATAATAAAATTTTATTATTTTTGTTACCATTTATATTCAAAATATTCAAGTTCTTTTCCCATATAAATTTTAGATTTATTAACTAATTTTTGATTCCATTTATTCCACTTAGGTAACTTAAATAGAGTTTTTGTAGTATTTAAAACAGGCATCATTATTTTCTTTGTACTTTTTAAACCTATTCTATCTAAGAACCAACGAATATCTCCTTTAATTAAATCTTCAAATTTAACTACACCACCACAATTCTTTTCGGGAATTTTTTTCATACTTTCAATTATTTGAGATTGGGCTTTAGCCCAGTGGTTACAAATCATATTAAATCTATCTTTTTTTCCTTTATTAAACCAGGATCTATTAAATCCAGACCTAACGAAGTCTCTACCATCTCTAACTAGATGCACAATAATACATTCTGGATATATCTTTACAATATCTTCAAAATAATATCTTAAACAAACAGAACACTCAACAAAATGACAATTGTTATTATGTACAGATTCAATTAATTTTTTACGATCAGCTTTTACTCTTTTCAAATCTTTCAAATAAGCATTACAATTATAATTTTCAAGCCCATATGGACAATTGAATGCTTTTACTTTATGTACACTATTGATAGCATAAGCAAGTGACGTAGATCCTGATCTTCCTGATGATGCTATAAAAATATTTTTTTTCATATTTTACTCCTTCACTGCAATTAACTTAGGATTTGGGTGAATAAGAGCTTGAAGTATAATATCGTCTTTTGAAATTTTCCGTAGAAAAGGTAATATGTCAATAAATTGAGGTGAGTGTGGTCTAAATTTAGGATCCCATTCATCCCCATCTCCTTTTATATATCTCCAAGTTCCTCTACAATCTGTAATATAAAAATCTCTTGGAAGGAAATATGCTTCATATAATCCATAATCTCTTAAGTCTAAAGTATGTAATTTAATCCCTTTAAATCTTTCTCTTCTCTTTTTATAAGGAGGGGAACAACTCTTAAATATTTCATAATTAGTATAATTAAATTTCCTACATGCTGAATCACCATGTGCGGATATTCCAGAAATATTAATTCCATTATTTTTTAAATAAGCAAGTTCTTTCTCAAGAATATCTTTTGGTTCACGAGCAGTTTTCATAGCAACAGTTAATATATTATTATGAAAACCTACTTCGTGCCCCATATCTTGTAACTTTTTACAATTTTTAATAAAATCTTTGTCTCTATAATATTTTGCACCGTGAAGAACAAAATAAGTTGATTGTATTTTAAGAGAGTATTCGATTTTTGCTATCTTTAAAGCTCTTTCTATATGTAAATCAACATCATGTCTCAGCAAACAAATACTTCTAGACGAAGGTTTCTTGTAATCTACTAATCGTCTAATATCAAACCATTTCTTCAGTTCTTGTAAAAAATCAACCATTTGCAAAGTCATTGTTGTTCACCTCTTTCTTTTATGATCCCCACTTAATTTTTTTCCATATGAACTCATTAAACACATACAGCACATGTTTAATACCAATATAAGTCAAGGTAATAGCTGTCATTTGTTTCCAACTACCCGTAATCATATAAGTTATAGTTCCTAAAATTACATTACCACACAATGTTTCATATGTAAGCATCTTCGCAAACGATCTCCACATTATATCTTCTAACTTAATCTTAAGCCACATTCTTTCATGATAATAAAATACCAATAAGAAAACTGCGTGATGTATTACTGTTACCAATCCCGTTGTAACCCAATTTCTTGTATACCCATAAGTAACTGCTGCTAAAACTAAAACTCCCACTATCCTCCAAATAAAACTCTTTAACGCACTACGTTTTTTTAATTCTTTCATAACTCTAATCCTCCATGTCTTACATGTCTTACATGTCTTACGTATTTTTTAATTCTTTCATAACTCTCATACTTCCGTGTCTTACATGTCTTTCGGTTCTATCCTCCCTTTAATTAAATTTTTTATTGAAGTAGACGATTGGGAAGGAAAATAAGGCAACACCGCAACCCTTCCACCAATCTTCTCCATGACTGCTTCAGCTTCTCTTATTGCATCATGTGTATGACTAGTACTTTCCATTAAAATATCAGGTTTTATTTTCATAACATTTGGTAAAGGTGAATAAGTATCTTGAGCAACTACAATATCCACATACTTTATAGCTGATGCCATTTCCATACGTTCTTCAAAAGAAATTATTGGATGAGGTTTCTTCTCCATGACTGCTTCATCAGTTAATATACCAACAATTAATTTACCATCCGGACCAGCTAATGTTTTAGCATTTTTCATCATCAATAAATGACCACTGTGAATAATGTCCAATACATAATATGAATATACAATTATATTATTCATCTTTCTCTCCTTATCTCTTAATAATTTTTGGCCACAAATCTCCATCCTTACCACTTCTACCCTTCATCCACAGTGGTTGACTTTCTTTTGCACCATCACCACCTCGTTTATTTTTAAACCATGCAGCATGATCTTTTATTATATTAGTTTTCCAATCTTTTCCATAATGAGTATCTAAATAATCATTTATATGGTTTGGCATAGGAAATTGGGTTCCAAGAAAATCTACCATTTGAGGATTATCATACCATATTGCTTTTTCTACAAATTTTAAAGTAGGAGTTGTTGTTGGAAACGATTCATAAACATTTCCTTTTTTATGAAAAAACCATAAATTTAAAGGAGTTAAACGTCTACCACATATAAAATCTCTTTTGTTTTTATTTTTGATTATAAACCCTTCTTTAAGAAATGAATTATAAAGAGACTTCCATTTATTCTTATCTATTTCATCAAAAACCGCAAAATCTAAATCCGTATCCCACTCCATAATATTTTTATATCTAGCATAACCCAATACCACTCCATCAGTAATTACCCAAGAAACCCCTACATTATCAAATGCTTTTTTACAAGCTAATAAATCTTCAGCGAGTGTTTCAGCATTTATTATGCATTTACTTTTCCCCATCATATAATCTCCTTTATATATTATAAACTACATTTTTCAATCTTCTACCCATAAATTCATAACTATGAAAATTCTCAACCCACATTCTAGTGTCTTTTCTAACTTGAAGTAATTCATCATCAGTCATTGATAAAAGCTTATTCATATGTTTTCTAATATCCTTTAATGAATTTGCCACCCTTACTTCGCATTTTCCAAATTCTCGCTCATATTTTTTATGACTTAACATATGACTTATAACTACTTTTCCTAATGCAGCCGCCTCTGGTGCTGCAACCCCCCACTCACCATATTTACTTCCTTGAGGGTATTTTTTCGTTTTTAATAATGGTGTACAAGCATCTATGTATATATCACACTTAGATACTCGTTCCATATTTTTGTTCCAATTAAGCATTTTTGAGGAATAAACATATTCAAATTTATCACCAAATTTTTCTTCCAAATTTTTCATTACCATATTAATTCCATCACTATTCTTAACTAATGGAGAGGATGGAAAATGACCCACTATTAATTTTTTACCTTGTCTTTCATAAATTGGTTTAATTTTTTCAGTATCCACACCAGCAGGAACCCACACTTCATTTTTAGCACCCAACACCAACAAATCTGCTGTTTGTATTATTGACTTTTCAACAATGGGATTAAACAAATTATTTTTTTTATTTGGATTTCTTCTATATGCACTCCCTCCGTGAAATACAAAAATTCTTTTATCCTCTACATCAACATCAAGATTAATATATTGACTATGCATAAATTGTATAATTTCAGCAGACTTGGCAAAATATTTTATTTTGTTCATACTACATTTCTCAGCATAGTCTGGTATGCATGAACGATTAGGAGGATTAACAGTAACAGCTTTAACATCCACCCCAACTGCTTTTAAACTCTCCTGATACTTATAAGCCATATTGGCCCAATCATATTTAGCCACAATTAATATTCTCATATTACAATAACCTCTCATGAATTTTATCAATGAATTGCTTAACTCTTATATCATTATTATGATGGGAATGAACAAACTTCATACCTTTTAACGCTATCTTTTTACGTTCTTTTTCATGTTTCAAATAATAATTTATCTTTTTCTTTAAATCATCCAATCCTTTAAAAACAACGAAGTGTTCTCCATTTTTAAATCCGGCAGCTTGCATATCTTCAGGTTTTACTGTAATCAAAAGAGTTCCACATGCTAATACCTCAGTAAATTTCAT
>JAFCCM010000127.1 GCA_017610225.1 Candidatus Aenigmatarchaeota archaeon
TAACAATCTTTTCTATAATCAGAAATACATTCACAACATTGCCAATAACTTTTACATTCTTGAGGTGTTGGTTTATTGGGTTCAACACAAGCACCGTCTTGACATATTTTTCCAGAAACCTGACAATCTTGAATCCATTGTTGACATACTACATCTCCCCAAGTTTCTGAACAAGCTATTTCCTTCAAAGATCTATCATCCTCACAAGTATCTGTCATAGAATTTCCTAACCAATCTGTACAAGTACCTTTAACATCTGGAACTAATCCTCCATCAATATCATGACACCATGGATGCTCTACAGTTATAGTTGTCGTAGTGGTTGAGACTGTGGTTGTTGTAGGGATAGTTGTTGTGGTTGTTGTAATT
Organism: Candidatus Aenigmatarchaeota archaeon; assembly: GCA_017610225.1. The sequence continues at coordinate 370 of JAFCCM010000127.1, forward strand.
TCACTCCATCCATCACTGGTACAAGTCCATATTCTATAACTACTACCTTTTCCACATGCTGAATTCCATCCTATTCTACCAGAATTACATCCAGGTTCTCTGAATTTCTTCCAAGTCCAACCTTGGTTATTAACATTAGTGCATCTATAATCTTGACTATTTATCATATTAGGACCGCAACCAAAACTCGGATTACATGAAGTTCCTTCAATTGTTATTGTAGTTGTTATTCCACAAAAACTTGGATTAACTTCATTACAAGTATAGCATACACAATACTTCTCATTACATTCAGTTGATTGACTCGATTTTGTTCTTTTCCTTTCATAACAATGACCATAATTCCATCCACCACCACACTTATACTCGCTATAATCAGGATTTGGTGCTGGGTAAAGAGAATCATAACATAATGAAATATAACCTGAACCACAGAGTTCTTGACATGTTTGTTCTCTTACTGGAGTAGTTGTTGTAACTGTTGTTGTAATTTCATTTTCCTCAATACATCCACAATATTTATCATCCCATATATTTCTTGTGCTTTCTACAATCACATTTGTACATTGACCATTAACACATTCATGACATATTTTCCTGCAGTCAGATGCACATTCACAACATTGCCAATAACTTTTACAAGCAAAAACAGTAGGTAGAGAAAGGAGTAGTAAAGTAAGAACAAAAATTAACTTAGTTTTCATAAAAGAAAATTAACTAGTTAAACTTAAATATATGTTTTATAACATCTAGTTACGACTAATTATTTCTCACGCCAAAAATGACGTATTCTTGTATTTTAATAAAGATTGTATATAAAGATTTCTTGGAAAAATATAAAAATCATTAAAATACAAGTATTTTTTTCCTAATTAAAAAATAATAGATTATACATGAAGTAAACAGCAGTTGAATGAATGCTATATTGGAAAATTCTGGTAGGCTTAGATAATCATCAGAACCCGAAATGTATAATTTTGTGAATTTTGAATCTACATTTGGTGATGTTGCAGTAAAAATTACATAACCGACAACATTACTCGAAAGAATAGTTATTTTTGGATAAAGTTTCTTTGTTTGACCCCCAGGAACATCTGTTGCTTGGATTGCATCACTCATATCGATTTGAATTAAATGCGGGGTTTCTGATTCTTCTATAGTTGGTGGATTTGTTATTATATAGCTGTCAGGCCAATAACCAGTGTTTTTGATGTATAGGATAACAGGAGTTTTTTGACCGACTCTAAATCTACTTGTTCCTGAAGCATCAATTTCAAAATCATAACAAGAATTATACCAATATCCACCACAACAGTCACCTGTATTATAACATTTATCTTGATGTGTGACTAGCTCTTTGCAACAGAATACATCGGTGGAATTAGCATAATTAATAATTAATAGGAATACAATGCTGGTAATTATAACTTTTTTCATCTACAAACCTCTGTTTTAAATAAGATTTTTTTACAAATTTCTTTTTCTAATTTTTCTTTTGTGAATTCTTTGGTATATTCTTTTCCATTGATGATTATTGTTGGCACTCCGATTATATTATACTTTTTTCTTAATTCTGAAATTTCTTGTGTATCATTTTCATCATTTTCATACATGTGAATTTTTACTGGTTTTATTATCACCTTTTCTCCAAAATCATTTTGAATCTGGTCAATAACTGCATCAACATTATTACTTGATCTGCATGCTGGATTTCTAAAATAGATTATTTCGACAACTGATACTGTTGAACTGACTATAACTACTATGATAGTTAATAAAATAAGAGCTAAGACTACAAATCCAATTTTGGTCTTTTCATCAACAGCCATACAACTATCACTGATATTACAACAAATCCTACAACTACTTTAAAATTATTTGATTTTGTAAAAGATATAACTTCTTCTGGTTGGACTTCTTTGTTGGGGACAGATGATACAGTCACAACTTCAGAATCATATGCACCTTCTGGTGTTTTCACTTCTATTAGATGTTCTCCTGGTTCTAAATGTAGCGAAAGTTCTATTCCTGTTTTTG
>JAFCCM010000056.1 GCA_017610225.1 Candidatus Aenigmatarchaeota archaeon
ATATCCAGTTGATTACACTGCTATTGTAACGCCATGTGATGATGGGGGTTTAACTAGAGTTTATAGAACAGATTATGATGTTCTTTCTGTAGGAGATTATACACTTGTTGTAGAATCACTTTCAAATCTTCCAGAAGAAGTATTAAAAGGACTTAATCATAGACCAAAAAATGGAAGATTCAGTGGGAATTCAGCCAGACATACAATATTTGCTAGTTTCTGTATGGAATATGGTCCTGAAAAAGCAATGGAACTCATAGAAAAATTTTATCAAGTTCCTGACAACATAAAGGTCCTATTACCAACTCTAGAAAAATGTACTTTATGTGCAGAATTAGAAGGTGGAACTGAAATAAGAGAAGAAACACATATTGATACTAGACCATATGAAAAAGGTGGACAAATAAAAAGAGTTTTTTTAGATCCATCTAATCCTGAAGTATATGAACCAAGTAGAGATGCAATATTAGATACTGATATGGTTATTTTTGGACCTGGGAGCCTTTATACAAGCACTCTTCCGTCTTGTCTAGTTCCAGGAATTCTAGATGCTTTAAGAAACACAAGAGGTAGAAAAGTCTATGTTTGTAATCTTTTCACTGAACCAGGGTCAACTCATGGTTATACTACTTCTTATCATATTAGAGCACTTAGAAATCATGGTGTAGATGTTGATACAGTTTTAGTTCATACAGCTGGATTAGACCAAAATGTACTTGAATCTTATAGAAAAGAGGAAAAATATCCAGTCGTTTATGATAGGGGTAAAGTAAAAGGATTAGTTGATCGTATAGTAGAGGGAGATTTTGTTCGAAGAGACGAAGCACCACTAAGACGTTCTGATGTTACTGGAGAAGTTTTATGGCAACTATTAAATAGATAAACAAATTATAAAATATTCTATGAACTCATTAAAAGATGTTTATCAAACTCTCTACAATCACTTCGACTCTCAGCACTGGTGGCCTGGGGAAAGTCCTTTTGAAGTAATAGTCGGGGCGATTCTAACCCAACAAACATCATGGAATAATGTTGAGAAAGCAATCAGTAATCTAAAAAAAGAAAATCTACTTGATTCTAAAAAAATACGTGATATCGAAAACGAGAAATTGGAAAAATTAATTCAATCATCTGGATATTATCGGCAGAAAACAAAGAAACTCAAGAATTTTATGAACTTTCTTTGGGAAAAGTATGATGGAAGCCTAGAAAAGCTCTTTGACCAACCTATTCCTAAACTACGAGAAAACTTACTCTCAGTCAATGGAATAGGAAATGAAACAGCAGATTCAATCGCAAGAAAAAGACTATGATAAACTTCAAGAATTATTCCAAAAAAATCTTCCTCAAGATGTCCAGTTGTTCAATGAATTCCATGCTTTAATAGTCAAATTGGGAAAAGACTATTGTAAGAAAAAACCTAGATGTAATGAATGTCCGTTAAACAAGAAATGTAATTATAATGAAAGTAATTAATTATTCTTAAAAAATCAAGTATATTCATGATATTGGAATCTATACTATTACTAGTCGCATTCGTAGGATCAACCCTTGCAGGGATAATTGATCTCAAGACAACAGAAATACCTGACAAAATACCTTATGTGATGATGGGAATAGGAATAGTCGGTAATTTGGTCAAGTCTTATCTTGTCTGGTCTTATACACCAATAGCACTTTCGTTTCTTGTAGGATTGTTGTTTTTAGGGTTTGGTTTCCTTCTCTATTATACAGGTCAATGGGGTGGAGGGGATGCTAAGATTCTTTCGGCAGTAGGATTTCTTCTTCCACAATTCTCTTCAGTAAAGACATTCTTTCCTTTTTCTCTATTATACAGGTCAATGGGGTGGAGGGGATGCTAAGATTCTTTCGGCAGTAGGATTTCTTCTTCCACAATTCTCTTCAGTAAAGACATTCTTTCCTTTTCCAGTAAGTTTCTTTTTCAATGTCTTCTTTGTCGGGGCTTTCTATATGATTGGTTATATTGTTGTCATGGCGTTGATGAACAGGAAGATTATTTCTCGTTTTGTTGATGATATTAAATCAAAGATCAAAGAACTTGTTTTCTTGAATGTTTGTGTAATTATCTTTCTTGTAATTTTTGGTCTTTTCACAATCAAACACCTTCAAATCATTAGTTTACATGGGATGTTTATTTTTGGATTAGCTGTTATCGCTATGACTATCGGTATGTTCAGCCTCTGGAGATTTGGAAAGACTGTAGAAGAAATTGGATTTAAGAAAAGAATAAAAGTATCTGAACTCAAAGAAGGAGATGTTCTTGACGATTCTAAAGTATGGGATGGATTAACTAAAAAACAAGTTAAAAAATTTCAAAAATCTGGGAAAAAGTATGTTGTAATCAAAGAAGGAGTTAGATTTGCACCTACATTTCCTCTTGCTTTACTAATCACTATTTTATTTGGTGATATTGTTTTTTGGGTTGTTGGGTTGGCTTGACATAGGAATTAAGAGAAGTATGATATATGGCGAAGCAGTACTGTGATTATCTTTTCCATCTTTTTTCCAAAAGAAAAACTGAGATACATGATAGGATATACCACCAAATAAGTGTTAGTACAAGAGATATTTTAAAAATAATTGAAGGAGCAAAATCAATATCAATAAAAGTAAGTGGGAATAAAATGAAGAGGTAAAGATAATTTGCTAATGAATAAATTGCGTTAACTATTGTGCTACCATCCATTCCAAGAACTTCATCAAATATAAAACCAGAAAAAAGTGTTAAAATTGCTACAAGAGGGAATATTAGAGTTGTAATAATCTTTTTCTTGGTTATTTTCAGAAAATTTATAATTGAAGTTATCATATTCATAGTAATTATCTTACATTATACTCCCTATAAAAATTCTTCCACCAAATAAATACTATGCAGATAGGACTTGTAGGGAAACCATCATCAGGTAAATCAAGTTTCTTCAAAGCAGCGACAATGGTAGATGTTGCTATAGCAGATTATCCGTTCACCACGATTAAACCAAACACTGGAATGGGTTATGTAACAACAGAATGTGTATGCAAAAAATATGGAGTCAAATGTAACCCAAATAATTCTCTATGCGTGGATGGAATAAGATTCGTTCCTGTTAAACTTATTGATGTCGCAGGGCTAGTCCCAGATGCTCATCTTGGTAAAGGTATGGGTAACCAATTTCTTGATGATCTAAGACAAGCCGATTGTTTAATACATGTAGTTGATTGTTCAGGATTAACAGATGCTGAAGGCAAACAAACAAAAGATCATGATCCATGCGAAGATGTGAAATTCCTAGAAAGAGAAATCGATTTATGGTTTGCAAAAATAATTGAACGAGCATTAGAGAAATATAAAAAAAAGAAAAATTTTGGTAAGGTAGAGATGCTTGATATTTTGTCTGATCACTTAACTGGTCTAGGAATAACAAAAGGGAAAATTAAACAAAGTCTTGATAAATATAGTTTAGATAATTTAGAAGAATTCTCGTCATATCTTAGAAAAATATCCAAGCAAATAATAATTGCTGCAAATAAGATTGATCTTCCATCATCTGAAGAAAATTTTGAAAAATTGAAAAAAACTTTTCCTGAGTTAACAATAATTCCTACTTGCGCGGCTGCTGAGATTGCATTAAAAACTGCCAAGGAAAAAAATCTGATTGATTATAAAGACAACAAAATGAAAATCACCGGAGAGATAGATGACAAACAAAAGAAAGGTCTTGAGTTTATTCAAAAAAATGTTCTAGAAAAATACGGGTCAACTGGTGTGGAAGAATGTTTGAACAAATCTGTGTTTGACGTCCTCAACTATATTGTTGTTTATCCTGTTGCTGATGCTAATAAATTAACTGATAAAAAAGGTAATATTCTTCCTGACGCTTATTTGGTAAAAAAAGGAACGATTATGAAAGAGTTCGCAGCAATGGTTCATTCTGATATGGCTGACAAATTTATTGGGGGAATAGATGCTGATACTAAGCGAAAATTAGGGGCAAATCATGAGTTAAAAGATGGAGATGTTGTTGAGATTTTGTTTAGTAAGAGGTAACTAAATCTCACAAAGCCCAGCAAAACATCCTCTAGGACAATCAAAAAAATTGAAAGTAGGTTCAAGATTAACACAACGCCATTCCTGAAGTTTATTGTCATCAACACAAGAATCAAAATATCTAAAATCAACCCCGACAGAAGATTTGCCATAAACTACTGCCTTATCATAGAAAGACAATCCATCATCAGTGTCATAACAAAAAGCCTGTTCCTTACCAACAATCTTGCCTCCATACCTTAAAAACCAGAACATGTCAAATGAAGAAAATACCCACATTATAAAAAGAGAAAATACAAGTATTCCACCCAAAAAAATAATTTTTTTATTCATTTCATCAAACAATAATTAACTTTAAGCATATTTATTAATTACAAATCTTTTAGTCCATGACCAGTCAATATACAGACTATTTTTCCACTCAACTTTCTCCTGACTTTTAGATACCCTGCCACTGATACTGCACCAGACGGTTCAACAAACAATCCTTCTTCTCGGGCAAGCAATACCTGTGCATCTACTATTTCTTGATCTGTTAAATCTTCAGCAAATCCATCAGAATCTCTTAATGCGTTCAAAGCTTTCTTACCATCTAAAGGATCAGCACATTCTATTGCAGTTGCAAGTGTCTTAGGATTATCAACAGGGGAAACCATGGTAAAATTTTTTTTGTAAGAATTCACAATTGGAGAACAACCTTTTGACTGAAAACCTATCATTCTAGGCAACTTATCAGTTAGTTTCATGGTTTTTAATTCTTGAAATCCATCCCACATTGCGTAGATTAACGTTCCATTACCCATTGGTGCAAGCACATAACTTGGAGGAATCCAGTTCATTTGATCTGCAATTTCAAACCCAACCGATTTTTGGCCTTCACCACGGTAAGGATAATCTCCCATAAGATACCAGTTATTTTTCTTAGCAAATCCTTCACATTTTTCTAAAGCCTGAATATAATCACCTTTTATCTGGACTATTTCTGCGCCATGAACTTTGATTTGTTTTATCTTGTTACTACACGCTCTTCCGAAAAGAAATATTCTACATCTAATCCCTGCTCTGGCGCAATAAGCTGCTACAGATGCCCCCATATTACCTGTAGACGCACAACAGACTTTTTTCACATTTAGTTGCTTTGCTTTTGTTACTTCTATTGATGATCCTCTGTCTTTAAATGATCCTGTGGGATTGGTTGCTTCATACTTAAACCAAACATTATCAAATAATCTGGATTTTATTAATGGTGTTCCTCCCTCTCCCATAGTTATTTTTCTCCTTGGGTCAACAGGATAGAACATCCAATATTTCCAGTGAGTAGGTGTTTGTTTGAGGAAATCTTTTTTATCTAAACTGGCTTTGACTTTTTTATAGTCGTAAAGTATATCTAGAGGCCCATCACAAGAAGGGCAGCGAAAGATGTTTTGTCTAATATTATATTCTTTACCACATTCTGCACATATTATTGATTTTTCGTTGACCATGAATAATATTTAAGTCTTCCGAAGAAATAAGTTTAGTGATTATATGCTAAAAATGTTGTTTTTTTATGCAGATGTAGAAGGTCCTTCGAGAATACAAGAAGAGTTTGTTAAAAATATTGAGATTCTATTCAAAGGAAAGGTAGAAGTTAAGAGATTGGATATTGGAAAAAACAGAAAGGCTGTTGAGGATTATGGTGTAACAGAAGTTCCTACGATTATTATTGAAAAGGGCGGAAAAGTAACTGATAGATTTGTTGGATTTACCCAGGAATTATTTCTGAAAAGAGCGCTAGAGAAAAGTTTGTAAAACCTAAAATCTTTCAAAACCCAATTTCTACTTATGAAATTGAAATTATTAGATTCAGAATTCAAGCCAAGACTTTATCAGGAACTAATATCTGCTACTGCTACAAAAAAGAACACTTTATGTATACTTCCAACTGGTCTGGGTAAAACCTATGTTGCTCTTCTTGTTGCTGCTTATAGGCTAGAAAAATTTCCTGAAAGTAAAGTCCTCATGGTAGCCCCGACTAGACCTTTAGTCAATCAACATATGAAAACATTTAAAAAATATTTGGCTGGAAAGGAAGATGATTTTATTTCTTTGACTGGAAAAATCCATGCTGATGACAGAAAAGTTTTCTACCAAAAATGTAAATTATTCTTTGCAACTCCTCAGTTGATTAGGAATGATGTTCAAAATAAAATCCTTGATTTGTCTAAGTTTTGTCTCTTGGTAGTAGACGAGGCTCATCGTTCTGTCAAAAATTATGCCTACACCACTGTTGTTGATGAATATTTTAAAATAAATCCTGATGCATTGATTCTAGGACTAACAGCTTCACCTGGCGGGATAAAAGACAAGATAGAAGAAGTTAAAGAAAACTTGCATATCCAAGCAGTGGAAATAAGAAATGAGGAAGATTTAGATGTTAAACCTTATGTTCAAGAGACGAAAGTAGAAAAAATATATGTTGAATTACCAGAAGAATTCAAAGAAATAAAAGAAATCTTGCAAAAAATTTACAATCAAAAAATCTATGATCTCCTCAGAGTTAAGGCAATCCCATCACCAAAAGTTTATAAAAAAGATTTACTTGCAGCACAGAATATGTTGGGAAAAGAATATGGTCGATCAAAAGACTGGCAAGCACTTAAAGCATTGTTGTCATGTGCACAAGCAATAAAAGTGAGTCATGCGATTGAACTGATTGAAACACAGGGAATATCTGCACTAAATCTATATCTGGGAAAATTAACAAAAGACAAGGAATCATCTGCAACAAAAAAACTTCTTGGAGATTATAGAATAAAAAAAGTGATTGAATTAACAGAAAAATTGTATGATAAAAATGTAGAACATCCAAAATTAAAAAAACTCCTTAGAATTGTTCAAAAACAAATAGAAAAAAAACCAACTTCAAAAATAATTGTATTCGCAAATTATCGTGACAGTGTTTCAAAAATATCTAAACTTCTTGAAAAAAATGAAATAGAAGTAAGGGAATTTTTTGGACAAGCCAAGAAAAGAGGAAAAAGCTTATCACAAAAAGAACAAATCGAAATAATTAATGAATTTGGGTTAGAGATGTTTAATGTTCTTATTGCAACATCTGTCGCGGAAGAAGGTCTATCTATTCCTACTGTTGATATAGTTATTTTCTACGAGCCAGTCCCTAGTGAGATTCGAACAATTCAAAGGCGAGGGAGAACTGGTAGAACAGCACCAGGTAAGGTAGTTTTTCTAATAACAAAAAACACCCGAGATGAATGGTATTATTGGTCTGCTTACAACAAAGAAAAAAGAATGAAAAGAATACTGAAAGGATTGAAAGAAGAAAATAATTATAAACCTAAGAAAACAATAAAGGATTTCGTGAGTTAAATGCAGCACATTCTCAAACCAAAAGACCAAGTAGTGATATTTGTAGATCACAGAGAATCTTCTGATGTAATTAAAGATCTCTCTGAATATGATTGTAAAGTTATAGAACAACAATTGTCTGTTGGAGATTACTTATGCAGTGATCGTGTTTGTGTTGAAAGAAAAACTGCTGATGATTTTGTTAGTTCGATTGTTGATGGGAGATTATTTCAGCAACTGGAAGAATTAAAAGATAATTTCACAAAACCTATCCTGATAATAGAAGGTAATAATTTTAGAGAAAGTATGAATGGGAATGCAATAAAATCTGCTATAGCATCAATAATCCTTGATTATGAAATACCAATAATTATGACAAAAGACGGAGAAGATACAGCAAAAACAATATATTGGCTTGCAAAAAGAGAGCAAATCGAATCACGGAAACCGATAGGTATAAAAGGCAAAAAGAAACCGAAAGACATAAAAAAATTACAAGAGCATATTATTTCAGGGCTTCCAGGTGTATCAACTAAAATTTCCAAAAGGATTTTAGAAGAATTCAAGACTATAAAAAAATTCACTAATACAACAGAAGAGCAACTGATAAAAGTTGATGGTATTGGAAAGGTCCTTGCAAAAAAACTAAACAAATTGATGAATGAAAAATATGTTGATTAAATGGGTAAACCTATAATCGTTGGATATGATCCTGGAACTACTGCTGCTTTGGCAATAGTTGATACAAGCAAAAATATTCTCTATCTTAAAAGTAAAAAAGAATTTTCAAGAAAAGAAATAGTTGAAGCAATAACAAAAAAAGGAAAACCAATCATAATTGCTGGTGACAAAAATCCACTTTCAAAAAATGTTGAAAAACTTGCCAGTTCTTTGGGTTGTAAAATATTCGAACCTATGGAAAATCTTTCCAATCTTGAAAAATACAATCTTGTAAGCAATTATCTTGATGTTGTAAAAAATGATCATCAAAGAGATGCGTTGGCTTCGGCATTAAAAGCATATGCGAATTATTCCAGCATGTTTAAAAAAACTAGTAAAACCATCTCATATCTTGGATTGGCTGAATTCTATGATAAGATACTTGGGTTGTTAGTAAAAGAAGAAGCCAAAAATATAAATGAATCTGTGAATATGGTATTAAATGAAATCAGAGAAAAAAAGGAGAAGTTTGTTGAAAAGAAAAGGATGAAAATCAAGACTATCACACCAAAGGAAATTGAAAATCTAAGAGAAACAATCAAAAGACAAAAAAATGATATCAATATACTAAAAAACTACAATGAAACATTGAAGAAGAGATTAGAGAAAGTCGATAAAAAATTCAAAGAACAAAAAATAAAATCTGAGAAATTTCATGGAAAAAAAACAATAGAAGAAAATGAAAAAATACACAGACTTGAGAATGAATTGGAAAAAAGAAAAATAGTTATAGAAAAGTTAAAAGTTTTTAGAAGACTTGAAAGTAAAGGTTATACTCCTGTCATCGAATTAGAAAGAATTAAACCTGATAAATTAGAATTATTGAACAAAATATTTGGTCTTGAGGATAGGGTATTATTAACAAACAGTTTCATGAATATTCAGGCATTGAATGATTATAATATACAGGCATTGATAGTTCCAAACATACCGGATAAAGAAATAGTTGAAAGAATTAATTTTCCTATAATATCAAGGGAAGAAGTTAATGAAGAAGAAATAGAGGAAGTATTGATTGTCAAGAAAAAAGAATTTAATGAAAAAGTTAAAAAGGCCAGAAAGTTAGGAATTATTCAATGGATAAACGGCCACAAAAAAAGAAGATTGTAAAAGAAATATTTTGGTTCTTGTTAAAGTTTAATCTACTGCTTATTCCGTTCTATGCTGTGATATATTTTGATGTTAATTTTTACTTACTTCAGGAATTGTTTGCTAGTTTTATTGGTTCTGTCTTAAGACTAGGTTATTCTGTTGATGTTTCTGGGTTTTTTATTTATGTTGAAGATCTAGCAATAGATATTTCCCGAGATTGTTTAGGATGGAAGAGTGCTTATTCATTATTTGCTTTAGTCTTAGCATCACCAGGCAAGTTGAAAGGTAAATTTAGATTTCTTGGGTTATGGATTCCTGTTTTTCTTGTGGTTAATATAATCCGGGTTTTAGTTACAATTGTTGTTGGATTAGAGTTTGGCGTTAATTATCTAGAATTACTTCATAATATTGTCTGGCAGGAAGTTATGATTCTGTCGATAGTTGGTGTTTGGTATCTGTGGTTGAGAAAAGTAAAGAAGAATCATATGAATAACTGAGATAAAGTTGTTAATTGTTCTTCTGCTGATTTTTCTTTTTGCGTGCAGTTCCTCACGCTCTCGTCGCTTTGCTCCTCGTGTTTGCTTTGCAAACTCCCTAGAGGTTGGTTAAATTCCTGTTATATTCTCCCGCTAGAAATTGATTTTTAGTGTAATGTTCTGAAGACAAAAAATCAGAGTATGTCTAAAATTAAAAACTGGGGATATTCACCGATTTATTCAACCCTTTCTTGAATAATTAATTTTAGTTCATTAACAATGAAATTTATTAGTTTTTTTGATTTTATCTCATTTATCTTTTTTTTATGGTTCCAGTCTATTCCAGGATTGGTATTCCCCTCAACAAAATATAAATTTCCATTATTACTTCGCATAAAATCCAAAGCGTACAGAGAATGTTTTAAATTCAATTTTACATCTAATTTTTTAATTATTTTTCTGGTCATAGTTAGAACATCTTTAGGTATTGTTTTTATGGGCATGTAAACCAAATTTCCACCTTGATGTTCATTGCATTTAAAATTCCCTTTTCTTGCAATTCTTATATATGTCTGTATAATTTCATCGTTTAGTATTATAACTCTCAAATCAATAAGTCCATAATATTTTCCAAAACTAAAACCCTTATTACAATTAATAAATGGCTGGAGTATGTAAGATAATATTTTTTTGTCCTTTTTGTCTAATTCATACTGTTTCATTATCTCTTTAAAGCCAAATTTATCAAAATCTACTTTATATATTTTAAAGCCACCCGAACCTGTTTTATCTTTTATTATATAATTATCATTAAAATCAACTCTATATCTATACTTTTTTAGTAATTTATCCAACTTGGTTTTAGCTAGAATTATTTTTCGTTTTAAAGGGCTAGTTAATTCTACTGTGGGTATTGCAAATTCTTTAAAATGTTTATAAGTATTTAATTTATTCCGGAAAATATCTTTCATTTTTCTATTATTGAATGTATAAACAGATTTGAAAGATGTGAGTAATTTTAATTTATTTTTTTGTTTGATACTGTCAGGAGTGAATTTATCGAAAAGGACTCGGGAATATGCTTTACTATAATTTCTAATCCATTCTTTATCATATGTCCAAAAACTTTGAAAAAGACCCGATCCAATAATATCTTTGGATGTTGAAAAAGCTGCTTTAATGCCCATTTTTTTACATCTCAATAAAAAATAACGATAACTATCATTGTAAATTCCATAACTGCTATTGGATGAAAATGGGGGTTTTTCTTTATAATTCCTATCTCTTGCACTATTTGCATTAGATTCTGAGTAAACTACAATTGCATCATATATTTTTATTTTACTATTCATATCCATCTTAATATATATATTAAATAAGAAATATAGATACTTTGCTATGACTGATATATAACCATATAAGTCGGTAGGATCTCCCCAAATAAAAAAAATGACAGGAACAACCAGAAAAGTAAAGAAGTTAAAAAGTTAAATAAGAAGAAACAATAATAATTATAGGTGTGTAGTTCGATGAAAGATTTAGAAAAATTGAATTTAGAATTTTATGATCTTACAAAGTCTTCCCTACTATCTGATCTTGGGAATTTAGAGTGTGAAAAGAATGTTTCTGGGCCTAAAGTCATAGAAAAGATACCGAAAATTTCAACAGTTAAGAATGAGATTAACCCTATCAATATAAGAGAAAGAGTTAATTGGTTAGAAATAAGATTGCAAGATTTTGAAAAGACTATAGCCTTGATAAACAGCAACCTTAATGATTTGAGGAATGATTTTAATAAAAGAATTGGAAAAATAGAGAACCGTGAAAAGATTTCCCCAGAAGTTAGGAGTGAATTGTCTTCTTTGAAGTCACTTATTGGAAAAAATATGAGTGTTAGTGAAGAATTGAAAACAAAAATGCCTGTGTTCCTGAGAGAACTTGAAGGTAAAGTTAGTAATATTGACGAAGATATAAAAAAGATTAAGAAAGATGTCTGGAGTAGACCCGTTATTCTTGAGTAGAAGGGACTTTTTCAAGGAAATTTTCATATCAAAAGAAATCCACTTTCAGTAACATTTATAAACTTCCCACACTAGTTTTGAATAATGACCAAATTTACATTAATTATCTCAGAAAAACCAAATGCGGCAACAAGGATAGCCCAAGCACTGGCAGAAGGTAAAGTTAAGAAAGTTGGTTCTCGTGGTGCTTACTGGTTAGAGTTTGAAAGAAAAGGAAAAAAGCATGTTTGTGTTCCAGCAGTAGGACATTTATTTTCTTTAAACAGCATCAAAGGGAATGGATGGGAATATCCTGATTTTAATGTAGAATGGGTTCCAACTTATACAAACAAAGGATCAGAATTCACAAAAAAATATTTGAATAACATCAAAAAACTGGTTAAAGATGCTGAAGATTTTATTGTTGCTACTGATTTTGATACTGAGGGGGAAGTGATAGGGTATAATATTTTAAGGTTTGTTTGCAAGCAAAAGGGTGCTAAAAGAATGAAGTTCTCTACTCTTACTAAAGGTGATCTGGAAGAATCTTATGATAATATTTTACCACATATTGAACTTGGACAAGCAGAAGCTGGATTGACAAGGCATTTTCTCGATTTTTATTGGGGTATCAACACTACTCGTGCTCTCACACTCGCAATGAAAGAACATACAAACGGATTTGTATTAGTTTCCTCTGGTAGAGTACAAAGTCCTACTCTGTATATGCTTACACAAAGAGAAATTGAAATAAAAAAGTTTGTTTCAACACCATTCTGGCAACTGGAATTAAATTGTTTAATTGATAACCAAGAACTAACCGCAAATTATGAAGAAGATAGGATTTGGGAAAGGCCAAAAGCCAAAAAAATATTTGATGAATGTACAGGCAAAGACGCAACAGTAAAAGATGTTGAAAAGAGAAAATATAAACAAAAACCACCTTTTCCTTTAGACACAACTACTCTTCAAAGTATTGCTTACACACATTTCAAGTACTCACCAAAACAAACCATGTCAATTGCAGAAGCACTTTACAATGCTGGTATAATATCTTACCCAAGAACAGGTAGTCAAAAGCTCCCAGAAAAAATCGGGTATAAAAAAATCTTAGATAAACTATCAAAAAATTCTCTATACAAAAGTAGTTGTGAGAAACTTCTTAAACAATCAACATTAAAACCAACAGAAGGTAAAAAAACCGATCCTGCACACCCTGCTATCTATCCTACCGGTGAGTTTTCTGGGTCTCTGACAGACCAACAAAGAAAAGTTTATGACCTAATCGTTCGAAGGTTTTTATCTGTGTTTGGACCAGACGCACTCAGAGAAAGCATGAAAGTAACACTAGATGTGAATAATTATAATTACTTGCTTACAGGCAAACATACTATTGATCTAGGATGGATAGAATTCTATGGAAAATATGCAAAATTTGAGGAACAAATACTACCTGAACTAGTCAAAGGACAGAATGTTAAAGTCAAGGACTTACTCATGTTAGACAAGGAGACACAACCGCCTAAACGCTATACACAAGGGTCAATTGTCAAGGAGATGGATAAAAAAGGTTTAGGAACCAAAGCTACACGTGCTAATATTGTTCAGACACTTTATGACCGTGGATATATTAAAGATAAGGTCATCCGGGTTACAGGATTCGGAGAACAAGTGGCAGAAGTGCTTGCAGAGAATTGTCCTAAGATTATTAGTGAAGAGTTGACAAGGAAGTTTGAAGAAGAGATGGAAGACGTCAGGAAAGGGAAGAAGAAAAGGGAAGAAGTTGTGGAAGAAGCCAAAATTCTACTTATCGAGATGCTAAAAGGATTCAAGGAAAAACAAAGTAAGATTGGCGAGAAACTATCTAAGGCTTACGTCACATTCAAAAGAGATCAGAAGCAGATTGGAAAATGTCCTAAGTGTGGAGGAAATCTTAAAATAATTAGATCTAAGAGAACAGGTAAAAGATTTATTGGGTGTAGTAACTATCCTAAATGTGATTGTAGTTATCCTTTACCTCAGTTTGGAACTATTACTGTGTTAAGCAAGAAATGCCCTGAATGTGGGTTACCGGTAATCAAAGTTAAAGTCAGAGGTAAGAAACCGTATAGTATGTGTATTGATCATAAATGTAAGAGCAAAGAGAATTGGGGAAAGAATGGAAAGGATTCTAAAGACTCTAAACCAAATACAACCTAATCGGCAGCCAAAACCACTTCTTTGTCTTAACAGATTTCCAATTATCAAATTTATAAGAAACAAGAATAATCTTTGTTCCTTTTTTGCATTCCTTTTTAATCTTTTTCTGGAGTTTCTTTGTAACATATCTAGACAAATAAGCAATGATCACTGT
>JAFCCM010000057.1 GCA_017610225.1 Candidatus Aenigmatarchaeota archaeon
ACCCTTGAATAAGAGCCCCTGGAGCTTTTGACGCAGGTTCGAATCCTGCCGGGACTATATAATCAAGAGATTTTTAAATGAAGATATCAGCACTTTATAATACACCGATTGAATTGGAGGAAGGAGATTTAATTGCAATAGAGGATTCTAGAGATAATGCTAGGTTGTATATTAGAAATGGGGATAACCTTTATGTTTCAGTTGGGTTAATAGACCCATCAAATATACCTCAAAAACTAAATGTTAACTCTGCAGGTTATATGTCAGAACAGAGTAAATATCATCCCAAGTTAGTTTGGGAAGAATACCATCCAATATCTGTAGACCAACAAAAATAATATCTCACCAACTATTTTAATGTAAAATAAAAAGGTTATAGAATGTTAGAACAAATACTTACACCAATTATCCAAGGATATGGTCCTTTTGGTCTAATGGTAGTAATGATTATTCAAACGATTATTGCACCTATTCCTTCTGAAGCTATATTGGAATAAAACTTTTTGATGTAGTTATTTTTGGTGGTATAGGAACACTTATTGGGGCAGTTATTGCTTTCTGGATCGCAAGAAAAGGAGGTAGACCAATTGTTATGAAACTTCTTGGTAACGAATGGGTTGAAAATCTTGATGAATGGGTTAATGAACATGGAAAAATGGGTATATTTGTGACTAGATTAATACCTATTATTCCGTTTGACTTAATCAGCTATATCACTGGTGTTACCTCATTGAGTTTTAAAGATTATTTTATTGCAACATTGCTTGGTGTATTTCCTAGGATGTTGATTCTCGCTCTAATTGGTTCTAGTGCTGGGGCTGTTCTTAAGTGGATTGGTATTGGTCTAGAGATCACAATTATTCTTGGAACTATCGGATTTATTGTTTTTATTTGGCTGGATAGAAAAGGTTATATTGGTTGGTTCAAAAAATTTATTTTTGAGAAATTGATGAAGAGAAAATAATAACTATTCTTATTCCTAATTAATATTCATGAAATCTCAACAAATCTTTGATCAATTAAAAAAAGAGAAAAGAAAAAATCTAACAGAACTTGAATCAAGAGAAATTCTGAAGCATTATGGAATCCCTGTAGTAGAAGGAATAGTTATTCAACAAATAGAAGATGCAGTAAATTTTGCAAAAAAGTATGGTTATCCACTCGTGTTAAAAATAGTAAGTAAAGATATCATCCACAAGACAGATGTTGGTGGGGTAATAGTAGGAATAAAAAATGAAAAGGAATTAAGAAATGGAATAACTGACCTTATAAAAAATGTAAAGAAGAAAAAATCTAATGTTAGAATAGATGGAATATTTGTTCAAAAGATGTTACCTAAATCACCAGAGGTGATCATTGGGGGAAAGAAAGATCCAACT
Organism: Candidatus Aenigmatarchaeota archaeon; assembly: GCA_017610225.1. The sequence continues at coordinate 1,380 of JAFCCM010000057.1, forward strand.
TTTGGTCAAGTCTTAGTTTTTGGCTTGGGTGGAGTGTTTGTAGAAGTGTTTAACGATGTTAGTTTTAGAGTAACTCCAATCAAAGAAAGAGATGCAATTGATATGATTAGTGAAATTAAAGGAATAAAAATTCTTCAGGGAGTTAGAGGGGGAAAACCTGTTGACTTTAAATCTCTTGTTGATATACTCATGAAAACTTCTCGAATGCTTGAAGAAAATCCTGATATTAAAGAACTTGATATGAATCCTGTTTTTGCATTAACCAATAAATCTGTAGCTGTTGATGCAAGAATAATTGTTGATTAACATGCCTTCTTGGAAGATACATCTGATTTTTGATTTAATTTTTGTTATTGCCTTTTCTGGTTTTTTATTTAGAACTGGAATAATAGATGATATTTTTTTATTAGTCTTTCTCATTTTTTTTAATGTTCTAGCAACTTTGTTTCCAGATATTGATACTCCAAAAAGTAAGATTAGAAAATATATTTCATTTATTCTCACCATAGTTATTGGTATATATTTAATAATCAATTTCACTGTCAATTCTCTTATTTTTGGTATCACAACCATACTTTTAATCTACTTAATCTTAAGATTCTTTCCAACAAAACATAGAGGAGTTACACATACATTTTGGTTTGGAATTGTTTTATCTGCAATATTAACATTCGTTCTCTGGTTTTTATTTGAAATTTCATTAAATCAACTGGGAGTATCTTTTCTTATTATTCTCTGGGGATATTTGAGTCATTTGGTCCTTGATAAACTTTAATTGACCTGAAATCTAAATTATTACTTATAATTGGTGTAATTTTAATGGCTAAAAAAATTATTTTAAAATCATTTTTAATTACCATATTCATTTTATTAAACCTAAGTTTTAATGTTATTGCAGAAATTTGTGGTGAATATTGTAAAGATTATGATATTGGTTCATGTGTTATCCCAACTCTATACACTAACATAAGAGGTGGGGGTGTAGTAGTTAATAATGCTTGTTATTATAGACCAGTTGGTGTAAGTGCTAGTGGAGATTGGGAGTGTGGTTCAACTTGCTATTGTTATGATGTCATAGAAGTTGATAAAAATCTTTGTTGTAATTTTCTTTATGAACCTATTGGTGGGAAAGTAGGTGTTGATGATTTATATTTTTCTAGTTGTGACGATGTTGATTTACAATCATTCTGTTTATCTTGTGGGGGTAGTATTTGGTTAAGTACTGGTACAGGTACAAACAGTAAATGTTGCGGTGATGATGGGTTAAATGACGATTGGTGCTCTGGAGGTTATACTTCTTGTTATAATGGAGATTATTATTCGAATGGTGATAATAATCAATATACATGTGAATGTGGTATCAGTGGTACTCAGGGTACATGTACAAGTGGTGAGACTGGTTGTTGGGATACTTCATCTGCTGCTTGTTGTGGAGATGACCCTGGAGAAGATTGGTGTGCTGGTGGATATACTGCATGTGTAGATGGATATTTTAGAACTTCTGCTGATTCTTATTCTTATGTGTGTACATGTGGTGGAGGAATTTGGATGGGATCATCCTGTTGTGGTAATAATGGTAATGAAAAATATGTTAATTCCTACTGTCCAGGTTATTATGGACCTGCTAAATGTTGTGAATCTGATAAAAATTATATAGATTCTTCTGGAAATTGTATTGTTAGTTGCCCAAGTACAACAACAATTAGTACGACAACTACTTCGGGAGATATTTATACGACAACAACTACTACGACTCTAACTCAACCATCAACAACTACTACGACTCTAACTCAACCATCAACAACTACTACGACTCTAACTCAACCATCAACAACTACACCATCAACAACTACGACCACTTTGGAAGATATTTATGAGATGTCACCATCTGAAAAAATAACTGAAACAACTGTAGAATTACAAGAACCAGAATTACCTACAACAGAAAAAGCAACTGAAAAGTTTGATTGTAGAAATATTATGAGTTCTATTAAGGATCAAGGTAATTGTGGTAGTTGTTGGGCTCATGCTGGTGCAGGTGCTATGGAAGCAACAATCAAAAAAACTTCTGGAAATGAAATGGATCTTTCAGAAGCGGATATAATATGTAAAAATTTACCTGGTATTATACCTAACAGATTTTGTAGAGGTGGAAATTTTAGATATCTTGATATAAGTAAAGGTGTGGTTGACGAATTTTGCAGACCTTATGATACATCATTAGGATGTACAAATCCATGTGAAAATCCTGATACGAGAACTTGGAAAATAAATAATATTGATGAATTTTCTATTGGAGAAAGTGAATCTAAAGTTGAAAAGTTAAAGAAAATCTTAAATTCAAAATGTCCACTTGTAACTAATCTCGAGTTTCCTGCTGGTGGTCATCAAGTTCTATTGATTGGATATGATGATGATAGTGAAGAATGTAGACAAGCATATGATCAACCAGGTTGTTTTATATTTAAAAATAGTTGGGGAGCATCTACCGGTTGGATTAGTGCAATTTGGCATGAAGCTGGTTATGCTTATATACCATATTATGTTGAACCTGAACGTGTAATAATTAAATCACCTGTTTTATATATAAATGGTGTAACAGCACCTCCATTAATCATTCCAGATATCCCGAACCCTGATCCTGTGACTGATCATTGTGGTAATGGTATATTTGAACCTCAACTAGGAGAAGTTTGTGATAGAAGGCTTGGCGTTAAAAATCGTTGCGAACCATATGATGAAAATGATCCATTTAGTGAGGGAATTAATTGCTATAAAATTTGTGATGGTCCTATATCTGAACAAATTTATAAATGTAAATTTGACTGTAGTGGTTATAAAGTGGAAAAAAAGAAAAATATTGGAGTTTGTCATCCTGATTGTGGAGTGTTACAGGTACAAATAGAATGTAGATATGAAAAACCTGGAGATAAAGGAAGATGTCCTAAGGGTCAGACTTGTACTGAAGCATGTGGATGTTCAGGTGGTGGTGGAACTGATTTACCATTAATTTGGTTTGGTCTATATGATGGTTCAGCTTGTACTCAAGATGAATGTAAATCTGTTCAAGGTCCTAATATTTTAGAATGTGGCTCTTGTATATGTGAAGGAGAATCTTGTCCAGATTGCTGCTGCTGCGATGATTCTAGATGTGAAGGAAGCTGGAACTCATGGTGCGAAATGTGTTGTGACACTATACCAGTACCAAGTATATGTAATTCAAGATCATCTTCCTGTGAATATTGTCTGCAAGGAGATTGGGGAACTGTACCTTCTTGTGGATGGTGTACAGATACAGGTGAATGTAAATTAGGAGATGCTTCAGGTTCTTATGATTATGAATGTTCTGATACTGGAGGTAATTGGGCATGGGACACTTATAACGAATGTTCAACTACGACTACTACGACTACAACAATCTTACCTCAATTTAGTGAATGTGGAAATTGTGAACTTTTGGGTGTGGGATGTCCTCGACAAGGTGAATGTCGAGTAGTTAACGATTACTCTGTTTGTGAAAGAGAAGAACAGTTCAATCATGATGGTTCAGTCAAAGTTCCTTGTTGTCTTTGGGATACTGAAGGTTGTACTGGTGGCTATCAAAACCGTATACGAGTGAATATCGACGGAACTGAACATCAGATAGGTGATCTCATTACAATTGAGGTTTATCAAGAACCTGACAATTCTGAGAGTAGTAGTTGTTATTATGATGGTATTGATGTTAAACTTAATAATCTGGGTGGAGTACTTTTACCACCAGATTTTATTGTATGCAGAGCTGAAAATTTTAAAAATAAAAATGCAGAAAATGAGTGTGATTTTGGTGGTGATAATGGCCGTTGCCGTACCTGTATTTGGGACACTAATAATATTCAAGCAGCAGCAGATTCCAGGGCAATTGAATTCCCTGTGAGGCAATACCCTGTTGGTGAACACGGTTATTATACTGTGAATGTTTATTATGGAGGCCATGGTGACACTGGTTGTAATGATGCTTCAGATTCTGCTTCCGATGACACTACTTTATTGGGAGAATCTGTGATATATTTTGACCCGAGTGAAGATTGTTCTCCAGGTACTCAGAAAATAGAAGTACCTATTACTGTTGTTGACCCTAAATTTAATTCTTTGGAAGGTTGGAATATTGAACAGGGAAATCCTGTAGTAGGTGGAGATATTTCCAGTTGTAATTATCGTAGTCGAGGAGATAATTGTGATGAATGGGGTCATTGTGGAGAAATACATAGTTTTGATGGATCTTTTTTACGTGATTCAAATAATAATGATCCACATGAATATACAATCTCTACTACTATTATGATTCCACAAGAGTATGTTGGGGATGAATATTTGATTTCGGTGGTTGGGACAGGACTAAAAATGGAAAGAGCAGGTCATTCTGGAACTGATATAGGAAAATCACAGCCTTTTATGAAATTGATATCTGGTGAGTTTAGTACTAAATATTATTTAATTGGTGGGGAATGTGAGTGGAGTAACGGTATCTTTAAAATACAAACTGGAAATCCAGAAATAAAAATCTACTTGCAAAGCAGAACAACAGATTCTAGCCACATTACAAATGTAATGCAAGCAGGTTTTGATGATTTGAAACTTTATCATTGTGTTCCTTTAAGCCAAGGATCAATCACTAAAACTTCAATAACAAATTTGAGATAGAGTGATGAAAAATGTTTATCAAAAAAATGTATTTTATAATTATTCTAATAATATTGATTAATCCAGTATATGCAATGAAAAATCCATCTGCTGTTTATTGTGAAGAGATGGGTTATGAGTATATTATAGAAGATACCCCAGAAGGTCAGATAGGAGTATGTAAGTTTCTTGATGGAACTACTACTGACGGGTGGGATTTCTACCAAGGAAAAGATGCTGAAGAATACAGTTATTGTGTAAAACAAGGTTACGAACAAACAATATCTAATGACCCTGAAATATGTGGTTATCCTGGAGAATGTACTGTTTGCCTGTTCAAAAATGGAACTGAAGTTGAACTTTCTGAATTGATGAACTTAGACTTTAGTGAAGGAATGTGTGGAGATGGAATATGTGTATTAGGAGAAGACTATAACACTTGCCCTGAAGATTGCCCTTCTGGTTCTCTGGATTATTATTGTGATGGTGTTAAAGATGGAATATGTGATCCTGATTGCATTGAAGAAGAAGATGTAGACTGTAAAGAATCTGACACTAAAAAAGTAAACAATATACTTTGGGATATCAGGGAAAAAATACTAACATTAATTGAAGAGAATAAAAAAATGATATTTTTTGTAATTTCAGGTATAGTACTTTTAGTGATAATCATTGTATCACTTTCTTCTAAAAGAATAAAGTTAGACGAACCAAAAGAAAAGAATTGAATAAACTTAATAATTACTCAAAACTAAATAATAATTGATACATGTGCTCAAAAAAATGATTATTTGGTCATTGATACTACTTTCTTTCAGTTTTGTTTATGCACGGGTTTTACCAGATACTATTCAACTTCACTATCCAATAGACCTTGATCCACTAAAAATTACAGGGGAATTTGTAAAGATTAACAGCAAAGAATTGGAAAAGAGTTATGATGATTATACTGTTGGTATTAATGAGAACGGTATTATCATTACTTGTAACGAAGTTGGTACTGCTTGCTTAGATGAAAGTAAATTCAGAAAAATCCTTGATGATCTTGAAGATTTTAATGCGTATGATTTATCAAAGGAACAAAAGGATGTAATTGCAAGTTTGTATAAACCTAATGTTATTATTAAAAATATCCCAAAGGGAAAAGTCTTTGGTGTAAAGATAAAGGCAAAAGTCTTAGAATTTTTGGGTCAGATATTTTGTACTCATTATGAGATAGTTCAAGAATGTGATAGTGATTGGTGTTCTCTACAAGAACATATGAGTGAAGAATGCGCGGGATTAGAATAATATGAGAAGAAAGAGATTTGATTTAAAAAATTTTTTCAAACCAGAAATAGGGAAAACTATAGTTGTATATTCATTATTTTTGATTACTGTAATAGTATCTATATCCTGGATAACTCCACCACCAAAAACTCTAAGAGCTGTTGAGGTTAATTTATTTAAAGTTCTGATACCAACAAGATTTCGACTTGAAGGAGTTAGTTTAATGTTGAGTTGGATAGTATATTGGTATTTACTTTCCTGTCCGATAGTTTGGATTCATAAGAATCTGAAAAAATGATTTCTGTAATTATAATGGGTCACTCCAGAGCTACCTCGATCTTCATGCCTTTCGGTCAGTTTGGGATGGTCTCTTCATCGTGACCCAAAGTAAATTAAGATTAAGAAAATTTATAAGTTAATGATCGTTCGGTCTCTTCCTGACATAAACATAATATCTTAAGAATCTACCCAACAAATACTTCTTGTGATAAAAATGAAAACAGAATCAAAAATAGTTGTATTACTGATAATAGGACTAATAGGAATGAGCGCACTAGTAGCACTAAAACCAGTCAATATAAATTTGACAGGAGGATCAGGAAAATCAGTAGAACCAGAGAATAGTATACAGACAACAGGTCAATCTATTCTTAATGTAGATCCTGACGAGGCTGAAATAATACTTGGTGTGGAAACACAAGAAGAAAATGCTTTGGGTTCACAACAAGGGAATGCAGAAATAATGGAAAAAGTTATGTTAGCCTTAAAGAATAATGGAATCAAAAATAAGGATATTAAAACCTACCAATACAGTGTTCAACCAATCAGAAACTACAATAGTAGAAGTGGTGACTATCAAAAAATAATCGGTTATAGAACAACAAATATGATTAAAATCAAGACAACAAATCTTGACAATGTTGGTAAGGTTATTGACGCTGCAGTTTCTATAGGTGCTAACAAATTCCAAGGAGTTAGTTTTGGGTTGACAGATGAAAAACAGACAGAATACAGAAATGAAGCATTAAAAGAAGCGGCAAAAAATAGCAAAGATAAGGCTGAATCAATTGCAGATGGATTGGGTGTTAGAGTGGAAGGAGTATTAAGCGCAAGTGAATCAAGTTATTACCAACCTGTTTACAGAGGATATGATATGATAGCAAGTGTTGGGTCAGAAATAGAAGCAACAACAGAAATTAGTCCAGGAATGATTCAAGTCAGTGCAGCAGTAAGTGTTAGTTATGAGTTTGTTTAACGTCTTCTTCTTGCTTTTTTTCTTTTATCTAAGTTAGGATTTTGATATGTTACCTTGATAGAATGAAGTTTTTTCATTTTAACCAAACTATGAGCAATATAACCTGCTATCTTGTTTCTTGTTATACTAGAGTCAAAAGTCATCATCTCGTCAAGTATTCCTTTGTTTTTTTCAAAATCAGAAAATCTATTAGGATACATTTCTATAAGTCTTTCTGAAAGTTGTTTAACATGTGTTGATCTTACATTACCCATTCATTCACCTTGTTCATGACTTATTAGGGTTTGGAGTATAAGAATTTAAATGTTATTGAAAAAGAAAAATAAAATTTAACCCGTGGCCCAGCCTGTTGGGTTATTTTGTCCGAGTGCTAATCTTATTAGTTTTTCTCGCATATAAATACCTGGTTCTAATTCAGAAACTGTATATTCATAATATTTATATTCTGCCCCTTTTAATGGAACCAAAACTGTTACTGTATTCCCTCTAACAGGGTACTCATTCCTACCGTCACTCATATCAATATCAGCCATATTTATCAATTCTCATATAGATTTCCTTATATTTAAACATTTCTATACTTTAGTCACTATATTGTAGTAACATTAAATCAATTTATCCATTCATTCCTAATAACAATTTATGAAGAATTTTACAAAAGTAATGAAATATTATTCCAGAGAAGATGTACAAGATGTCTTACTAGGAATATCCAGAAAACGTGAAATAGTAGGAGTATATGACAATGGCGCTTTCGACAAAAGACCAAATATTCTTGCTTATCCTGATGATATAGTAGAAATGGTTAAAAAGGGTGTGGTTAGTTTTCATGGTTCTGTGGAAAAATGGTCTAGTCCTATGAGACTCGAAAGTGGGATGACCGCTCAACAGCTCGACAGTCTAAGAATAGGTTGGGATCTGATTTTAGACCCTGATTGCCTTGATTTTGACCTTTCTAAAATAACTGTTAAAACTATCTGCGAAGCCTTGGAAGAACATGGAATAAAGGATTATTCAATTAAATATACTGGTGGAAAAGGATTTCACCTAGGCATACCATTCGAGGCATTCCCTAAAAAAGTTAATGGTAAATATCTTGAGAAAATGTATCCTGGTGTTGCAAAAACAATAATAGAATATCTGAAAGATTATACCAAAGAAACACTCAGAGAAAGATTTTTAGAACTAGATAATCCTCTTGGTCTTGTAGAAAGAGTTGGCAAAAACATTCAGGATTGTATTGATGAGGATGGCATCAACCCGTTAAAACTAGTTGAAATCGACAGTATGGTTGCTTCTTCCCGTCATATGTTTCGCCTTCCTTATAGTCTTCATGAGAAATCATTATTAGTCAGTTTACCAATCAAATTATCGCAGCTAAACAAGTTTCAGAAAGAAGATGCAAGTTTATGGAAAGTGAAAGTAAATACAAAATTCCTAGCAGAAGAACCAAAGTTAGCAGAAGCCAGTTCACTCTTAGTTGAAGCATTGGATTGGTCTGAAAAGTACAGGAGTGGGAAGGACGAAGAAAAGGTTGAGTATAAAGGGTCTAGAAAAAAACTAAAAAAAGTTCCAAAAAAGTATTTTCCACCATGTATTACTAAAATGTTGGGGGGTTTGAAAGACGGGAGAAAAAGATCTGTGTTTGTTCTCATTACTTTCCTTCAGAACATGGGATGGCCTTGGGAGAAAATTGAAAAAGAACTTGAGGAGTGGAATAAAAGAAATCCTAAACCTTTACCTAAAAACTATGTTAAAACCCAGTTGAGATGGCATCAAAGACAACCTAGAAATCTTCTTCCACCCAACTGCGACAACGATAATTACTACAAAAATATACTTGGTGAGGTCAAGGATGATTGTTGTGAAGGGCTAAAAAATCCTGTTAATTATGTTTTTAGGTGGCTGAAAAGGAACAATGGAATTAAAAAGAAAAGATAACAATTATCTAGAACGTCTTCTAACATCAGAAAACCATTCATATGACCATCTATGTCCATCTCCTATATTTAAAAGTACATTATCGGGTCTAACTTCAACTCCTCGAATGGGATACCAACCTGTTTGACTTCCTGTTCTTGAATGCCATGCTTCTATTGGCCCTTCTCCTAAAAATCGATTAAAATATCCTTCGTCTCCAGGTTTAAGAGTTTTAGCACTTTCATATGTTATACTTTCAACCATATCAATCACTCATATACATGACTTAACCACTATTTAAGTATTTCCATATTTTACTATATAATAGTAATAACACTAAATCACACCATTTATTTCAACTTTCATTCCTATTTCTAATATATGCCAGAAGATAATCAACAAGAAGCAATAACTTACGAATACATCAGAAAAATCCAAAGAGAAGAACAGAATGATGTCAAGTTATCCAAGATACCAGATGATTTCTACAAAAAAGCCAAGAAATACTTAGACCAAAAAGTGAAACTAACAAAGAAAAAAAGAGATAGGTCGAGTGAACTAGAAGTAGAAAATATACAAAGAGTACTAGAAGATGTGTTTAATAGAAGAGAGACCAAAACCCTTCAACAAGCCGTCTTCGCAACAAGAACAGGAATTCCAGTCCAGAACCTCACAAAAAATGAGGAAAAGTTCTTCAGACAATTGGTAGAATTGCTCAAATTCCACAGAAGCAAGACTTTAAATATATTAACTAAAAAAACTAAAGAAAAGGGAGAACCAAAGCTACAAAAGCTTAAATTCATACAAGATATACCTGAATTCATGGGTTCAGATCTTAAAAAATATGGTCCATTCAAAGCAGATGAAGAAGGAGAAATACCTTCAGAAAATGCAGAATTAATGGTCAAAAGTGAAATCGCAAAAATGGTGTAATAAATGGATGTTCCAAAAAATCAAAGAGTGTTTTGTCCTATTTGTAGAAAGCACACAGAACACACAGTAGAAGTAACCAAGAAGAAACAAAGAAGAAAGGTTGCTCAAGGGCAGAGAAGATATTTAAGAAAACTTAAGGGTTATACTAGTTTCCCAAGGCCTAAACCAGATCATGAGAAAAGCGTGAAAAGAACTGATTTAAAGTATAAATGCTCAGAATGTGGTAAAAAACATAGTAAAGGAAGAGGAATCAGAAATAGAAAATTCAAACTTGTCAAAAAATAGGTGTAATCAATGGTAGCAAAACAACCAATCAGTAAATTTCTGGAAGTAGTTTGTCCTAAATGTAAGAATGAACAAATAATCTTCAATAAAGCATCAAAACCAGTTACATGTCTTGTCTGCGGTAATGTTCTCGCTGAACCAACTGGTGGAATGAGTGTAATCAAAGCCAAGATTGTTAAAGTTCACGGGTGAATATTTTAGCATTCTTTTCTAATTATAATAAGAAGGTGAATCAATGTCAACATTAAAAGATGTCCAGAATGTTTGTCTAACTAGATGTATAGTTTTCCCTACAGCCGAAATCTACTCAGGTATGTCAGGCTTCTTTGATTTTGGTCCTGTCGGAACACTAATAAAACAGAAATTTATTAATTATTGGAAAGATACATTTGTTAAAAGTCAGGATAATGTATTTGAAATAGACGGTTCTACTATCCTCCCAGAAAAGGTTCTCAAAGCATCAGGTCATGTTGACTCGTTTGTTGATCCAATTGCTCAGTGTAAGAAATGTAAGAGTATTCTGAGGGCAGATCATTTGATTGAAGAGAAAACCGGAGAGTTTGTCGAAGGTAAAAGTCCAGAGGAATTGACAGAAATAATCAAGAAAAACAGTATTATCTGCCCTAAGTGTGAGGGGGAACTAATGGACGTTAGAGTCTTCCAATTGATGTTAAAAACTGAGGTTTCACCCACAGGAGGTCAGATAGGTTACTTAAGACCAGAAACTGCCCAGAACATCTTTACTGCGTTCAATCGTGTTTATAGATCTACCCGCTCCAAACTTCCAATGGGTATAGCCCAAGTAGGGCATTCATTTAGAAATGAAATATCTCCAAGAAACTTTATCGTGAGAGTGAGAGAATTTAGCCAGATGGAACTTGAAATGTTCTTTGACCCACGAGATGACAAGTGCCCGATGTTTAATGAAATAGAAGATGTTAAAATTAACCTGGTGACACGAGAAGCACAGGAGAAAAATGGTAAAATGATTAAGATTTCGGTAAAGGAAGCAATAAATAAAGGAATTATCTCAAATCAGTGGTTAGGATACTTTTTAGCCAAAGAATTCAAATTTTACAAGTCTTTGGGCATTCCTGAGGATTGTTTAAGATTTAGACACATGTTATCGGAAGAGACACCACATTATTCCAAGGGTAATTTTGACCTGGAGATTAAGTTTGATTTTGGATGGAAAGAAACTGTGGGAAATGCTTACAGGACTGACCATGACTTAAAGAATCATATGAAACATGCTAATGTTGATTTAAGTGTGGTAACAGACGATGGTAAAGTTGTTCCTCATGTAGTTGAACCATCTTTTGGTGTGGAAAGGACTATTGCTGGGTTTCTACTTCATAATTTTGTCGAGGATAAGGAAAGAGGGTGGAATTGGTTTAGGTTCCCTGCCAGAATCGCTCCATATATTTGTTGTGTATTTCCGTTAGTTAAAAAGGATGGGATAGCAGAAAAAGCCAAAGGAATAATTGAGGATTTAAAGAAAGAAGGTTTTGACGTGTTTTACGACGAGTCTGGATCAATCGGGAAAAGATATGCTCGTGCTGATGAGATTGGTGTTCCGTTTGCGATTACTATTGATTATGACACTCTCAAGGATGATACTGTTACTGTTAGGAATAGGGATTCTACTAAACAAATTAGAGTTCATGAAAAAGATCTTAGAGTATTTTTGGAAGGGGCATTAAGAGGGTTGGAGTAAAACATTAAGTTCTCTATTTGATACTTCTATTATTTTCGCATATTCTATCCTTCTTCTCTATCTCTATTTGCAGCAAGTTCTTGTCCTTTGGCACTTAGCACATAGAAAGATTTTTTCCAAAACAAAATACCACTTTCCGTTGCTCTAAGAAGTCTTGGGGTTGCGTCAACAAGATCTCTCTGATATTGGGTCAATGACATCCTATATGTTGGATCATTTGGATCTCCATAAGGTATTGTCTCAGTTCCAGTTGCCATCCTCTCTAACAAAGCATATGCTCCTTCACTTAATTTACTCATTTTCTTACCTCCATCTATTTTTCAAATCCCATTTTTTCACTTTTAAATCTCTAAAGTATATTTTACTTTTAAATTAATTTAAACACCACTTAAATACAAGAAATAAAATAATTTTCTATCAAGAAGAAGTTTATTCAACAATAATCTTACAAGTTGTAGGCAACTTAAGATTCGCCCTATGCAAAGCTAATTTTCCATCTTTAACGTGTTTTTTATCAAGTCTAAGTGTTATCATCCTTTGACCTTTTCTAACTATAGCCGCCCTACCTTTAGGCTTACCAAAAGATTTTCTCATACCCATAGAGAACCTATCTGCACCTGCTCCAGTAGCTAATGTGTGTTCACGAAGAACTTGATGAGGGTATAAAAGCATCTTCATAAAATAATTATCTACTGTAAGAGTTCTTTCCAAATGTTTGTTTGAACTGACTCTAGCAGCCTCTAAGGCATTGTCTCTTATCTGCACTGGTCTTTCAGCAACCAAATGCATAGTAGTATCAAAATCTTTTTTCTTGTTTCCCATCTCAAATACATGAATCTTCAAAGCAGGAGCACCAACTACATAACTCTTTCTTGGTTTTCTCTTAGATATTCTAGTCCAAGGTCTTTTTATTCTTCTTGTACATCTTCCTGGTCTTAATCCCATAATAATCCTTTAGATATTGAGAGTTAGAATTTTTAAAGGTTTCTCTTATGATTTAAGAATGAATATTGTTTATTATCTCAATTATCTCTTGATTAATCTCATCTGGTCTTCTACTATCTCCTTTAATTATAAAAGTATTTGGGAAATAATCCTTCAGTTCCTCATAATTCTCCCTTACTCTATCCAACTTCTCAGGCTCTTCAAAGAATTCCATTCCAAATCTAGATTTTTTTATCCTTTCTACACAAACTTTCCCAGGAACATTTATGACAAAAACAAAATCTGGTTTCCTGAACTTAGAGTTAAGTTGTTTTAACCACTCTAAAGATCCTTTCTCCACATTAAAAGCCAAAGTAGACAAAATATATCTGTCGCAAACAACATTATATCCATCCTTCAATGCAGGTTCTATCTCGTTGCTCAGATGATGAGATCTGTCAGCAGAAAAAAGTAGACCAAAAGTCTTCATGTCAACTTTCCATTCTTTCTTAAGAATACTTCTTATCAACCCACCAATCATACTGTTAGTCGGTTCTTTTGTTAACAGGACTTTTTCTCCTTTTGATTTAAACCATTTTGCAAGTAGATTAGATTGTGTGGATAATCCTGACCCATCTGGTCCCTCAAAAACTATAAACAAAGGTTTCATGAGGATATATTTAGTAAATTAATTATTAAAATTAACATAGAATGAATGTAAATAAAATTTGATTATTAATACTCAGGCACATTACTATCAGCATTCTTTTTCCAAATAAAAATAAGAAAAGCTACGATTGGTAGTATTGACGCTAATAAAACCCAGAATATCAGAGATTTTGATATCTTAAAACCAGAAGGTTTACAACTCTCTTTACATAAATGATCACAACAAGCTAAGCCAGAAGGGCA
>JAFCCM010000058.1 GCA_017610225.1 Candidatus Aenigmatarchaeota archaeon
CGAAAATTTAAACAAAGGGATTTATTTGAAGGGACAATCCTGTGTATCGCAAATATTGGCATGATTGCATTTATATCTATCCCCATATGGTAAGTATGTTACTTCATGAGTATGCATAGCATTATAAGGCTCTATAATAAACTCAACTCTTAATTTATATTTTCCTTGTGATTTAAGATGAGCTAAACCGAGTGTCCCATCACGAGCGTTGTGAGGATGACTACATGGAGCACGATATGGTTGTCTTAGATCCATTTCTACCATTATTATTAATAAACCACTATTTTTTTATCATTAATCTTTAGTACTAAATAGAAAAAATATTTCTACATAACAAAAACTGACCAAGAATATTACTCGACAACCTGCACCAGCATAAGTAAAAATTAATACCAGAAATCCTAATTAACTTTATGAAAAAGCGAGTAGTATTTTTATCTGTACTTCTTTTATTACCAACATTAGTATCAGCATCATTAATAGATATGTTCTCCAGAAGTCTTAGCATACCAGGAGGATATTCAATTAAAGATTTAATTTATCTTTATGTGATACCATTCATAGGAACATTTGTAATAGTATTTGGACTCCTAAGCAAGACAGGTATCTTTGATAATAAAAAGATAAACATAATTCTTGCTTTTCTTTTTGGACTTGCTTTACTTTATACTGGAACTATGTTAAAATTGGCACAATTTCTTTATAAATTTGGAGCTTTTACTAGTACAATAGCGTTTTTCACTTTATTTCTAATAGGAATATGGATGTATGGTAAAAAGAAAATATATGCACCGAAGGGAGAGGGGGGATGGAAAGCACAGTATGCTGATATGGAAGAAAGTGCAAAAGAACTTAAAAAGAACCAGAAAACACTTCAAGAAAGTCAAAAAGAATTAGATTATATTAAAAAAAGATTAAGAGATGTTCAATCTAAAATAGGAAGGATGACCAGATCTCCTGATGCAAAGAAAAAACTTATATCAATAAAATCTAATCTAGAACAAAAAAAAGTGGATTTAGAAACTAAAATAACTGGACTGAAAGGGAGAGTAACTAGTATTGCACAAACTGTAAAAGAAAAAGCTGAAGAAGTTGTTGAAGGTTAGTGTTTAGTTATTTTTTTCGACTAAATCGTTAATAGTTACACAACCTACCAGATTCTCATTATCGTCAACAACTGGTAAAGATTTAAGACCCATACCTATCATTAGGTTCTGAGCTTCTTTAGCGTCTTTATCATTTTTAACGGTCATTACGGGTGATGTCATCACATCATCAGCTGAAATATCTCCAAGAGGAGTCTTCTTTCCCATAAGTTTCAAAACTATATCTCTAAAACTAATTATACCAATTGGTTTGTTATCTTCAACAACTATAACATATGTTATTTTTTTTTCTTCTTTCTTCTCTTTGATCATTTTTAGTATATCGATTATCTTATCTTTTTTTTCACAACAAATATATTCATCTTTAATTTCAAATTCATCTATTCTCATGGATTTAATTAATCAATCTATATTTAAATAAGTTTTCCAATTATTTTGTATATGGCTGAAGATTATAGAGAACTCACTAAAAGAAGAATAAGGGTATCTGATGTAAGAGAAGGAATAGATGCTTTAACTGGTATATTAAATCTTTATGGATTAGAACCTGTTGATGATACAATAGATGCTGTAACTAATGTTGGTATGTTTTTATATTCTATGGCTAACTCTCCTTATTTACCCAGTAGAGAAAATGACTTAAAAATGCTCGCAGTCGAAGGTGGAGTTTATGGTCTTGTCGGATTAGCAGAATTTTTACCTTTCATTAATGATGTAACACCAGGTTATTCATTAGCTAGTAGAGCATTGGATTGGATATATTCAAGAAGATAATTTTATCAAATTTCCCCATTAACAATTCTCATAACATCTTTAGGATTAGCCTTACCTCTAACTTCAGACATAACAAAACCAATGATTTTGCCTTTTGGTGCATTTTTGTTTTTGGAAACAATGTCTTTAACTATTTTTTTCAATTCGTTCTCAGAAATAACACCAGTAACAGTGAATTTTCCAGTCTTGATTTTAGTTTTTAAAACATCTCCAATAGACTCCTTCATGATTTTCCCACCTGATAATAACCTGAACAGTTCCTCAAAGTCTTTTTCAGACAATTTACTAACATCTAATCTCTCCTTTCTTCTCAAATCCTTCAGAGTATTGACAAAAACACTAGCAACTAATTTTGGATCGAGTTTAAACTTTTTGGTAAATTTCTCAAATAAACCAGAATAACTTGATTTTACTATTTGCTTAGCAAGGTCTTCTGATAACCCTAACTTCTGGTATTTTTTGACCTTTTCTCCAAGAGTCTCTAATGGATTTTCTCGAATTTCTTTCAAAAATTCTTGAGTTCTAATCGGTATAACATCTGTTTCAGGATACATCCTAGCAGCACCTGGAAGAGGTCTTAAAAACTTAGTAGAACCGTCTGGTAAAACCCTTCTAACGTCGCGGGAAACTTTTTTACCTTGTTTAACAAAGATCTGTTGACGTTTAATCTCTTTTTCAATAACTGTTGGAATAAGCGAAAGACTAGGGACAAGTTTTACTTCAACTCTATCTCCACCTTTTATCGATATATTAACATCCTGACGGACCGATCCTTCTCGAATCTTTGCCTTACCTGTGGAACGGATTATATCTCCAATTGTTTTAGCAACTTCTTTCGCATGTTCTGGTGAAACTATACCTTTTCCTGTTCCTATTTCTACCTCAGGGGTACCTAGTCTATCCAATCTAAATGTCACGGAATTCTTATCCTTCCTTATCAGCCTTCCTGAGTCTTCTTCTAGGGTTATAGCTTCTATTTCTATTTTTCCTTGATTAGTTTCTACCCATCCGTTAGTTCCTATAAGCATAGTTCTCTGAAAACCTGAAGGTAAACTACCGTCAACAATCGTTTTTCTCATAACTTGGATTTCGTCAACTATTTTACAGTGGAACATTTTAGCAATAGTTAAAGCAACTTTTAACGCTTCTTGATTTGGTTCATGAGGAGGTTCAGAATCTGTATCAACAAGGCAATCGCAGTCATCATAGACTTCATAGATTATTTTTTTCTTTTTTTTCATTTCTTCTAGCGCTGCGACATCTATTTCCCCTGTTTCTCCTGCTACTGGTATTTGATATCTTTCTAGAGTAAAATCTGGTTTTTCCTTAGTTTTCAGAAGAGTAGGGCAACTACAGAACAGTTTTTCTTTTGTATCGAGCTCATGATGTATTTCTAACCCAGCTCTTAGACCAAGTTTTTTGTAGTCCATAATAATCATTGTTTTTTAATTTATTTTAAATTGAATCCGGAAAATTATCTTCAATTATTTCACAGATTTCTCTATGCATCCTCGAATTCAAAGATGTTTCTAAACCATAATGTGTTGGTTTTGCCAATATTAGCCTTTGCCTTACAAATTCTTTAGCCATTTTATTTACTCTTTTTAATCCTCCTTTTCCAAGATCTCTTTCATTAAATCCTTTCTTAATATTTTCAAATGATGTATGACTATGTCCCCAATTACCACGTTTGTAAAGCTTCAAAAGAATAGCAGCTTTTATTTTTTCATCAGAAATCATAAGTTCACTTATAGAACTTTAATATTATATATTTAAATACTTTTACATTCATGTTAGTATTATGACAGAAACATTATTGATTAGGTGTTTAGGTAGAAGCCCTGTGCTAAGGGTAATTGACTTCTTCTTAGATAACAGGTTATTCGATTACACCAAAGACGAAATTATTGAAAATCTTGATATGGGAAGAGCTACATTATTCAAGTATTGGGAAGATATAGAAAGTTTTGAGATAGTAAAAGTAACCAGAAAAATTGGGAAAGCGAAACTATACAAATTGAATGAAGAAAATGAAATAGTTCAAAAATTAATTCTACTCGATAAAGTATTATGCAGACAGGGGATGGAACTCGCTATTCAGAAAGAAGAAGCACAAAGAGTAAGAGTACCTGTTTAGTTGATTTTAACAGCAGAATTCAAAGGAGTTCTAGGATTTATCTCACGGGCAAATGGAGTTAACATCATTTCCTTTACTTTTTCTTTGTCTTTAGTATGACCAAGAACCCAGGATAATTTCACAAGAGCAACTTCTGTTAACGTATCTTCCCCATAAATAACACCCGCTTCACTAACCAATCTAAGATTCCTGTAAACATACGGATGAACTCTACCAAAGATTGTCTGGCTTGTCATCACAATATTCACTCCTTTTTCAATCGCATTTTTAATGTGAGGCAACCATGAATTTTTTTCTTCTAGTGTACCAGTAGGAACATGACCAAGACCAAAACCTTCTATGACCAATCCTTTGTATTTTTTGTCAACATACCAGTTAATAATTGAAGGGTCAGAATTTGGAAATGTTTTTAGTAACGCAACCTTAGGTTCCCATTTATCATCGACTTTTACTTTCTTGTTCTCGAATTTTGTATAATCTATCCCTGTTTTTTCTATCTTTCCGTTCTTCCAAATTTTTGCTAAGGATTTTTCATTTACAGATTGAAACGCATCCCTTCTCGATGTGTGTAATTTTCTAACTCTAGTTCCACGATTGACCAAACAATAATTATCATTAGATGTCCCATGCATGACCAAACAAACTTCACCAATATCAGAATAACCAGTGAAATGAGACGCACAAATAATATTTAAATTACCGTCAAAACTTCCTCTGTCTGGAGATTTCTGAGCACCAACTAATGCAACTGGTTTTGTTAGATTTCTTAACATAAATGACATAGCAGCAGCAGAATAGTGAAGCGTATCTGTTCCGTGTGTAACTATAACACCTCTACAGCCAGAATTAAGTTCTTTTGCAATTGATTTAGCCATCTTTTGCCAATCTTTGTACGTTATATCCTCGCTAGCAAGTGTAAATGGTCTTTCTGTGTTTTTTAAATCGATTACATTTCCTATCTCTGGGGTAGTTGAAAGAATTTCTTCAGGAGATCTACACATAAACACTCCACCAGTCTTGTAATCAACATGAGTCCCAATCGTTCCGCCAGTAGCAATAATAGAAACATCAGGAAGTTTTTTGACTCGTTTTATTTTTAATTTAGGAATAACACCTAACTTTTCTCCTTTACCAATTTTTTTGATTTCCAGTTTATTGTCAAATTTTACTCCAATATTGTATCCATTCCCTAACTTGAGTATCAAAGAATTCTCATCCCCTAGTTCTATCCTTGGCATTAATGTTCCTTCATACACTTCGCTTTCTTTAGAAACTTTTACTCTGTCTCCAACTCCAATTCCTTCTTTCTTCAGCTTATCTCGAATCTTTTTAGGATACATACTAATCAAGAATAACTTTGCTCTTTAGATTTTAATAATATTGAGTCTTGAAAATTATTTAAGAGAACAAAAATAATTACTTTAATATGTCACGAGGATTATTTAGAATCTTGATTATTATCTTACTAATCTATATTGTAGCTGGAGTTGCTGTAAATATGACTGTTGGGAATAAGACTATTGACAATCTCAAAGAAAATCCCGTGTTAATTTTTGAAGCACCTTTTAATTATATTCTAGAAATGGTTAATAAGAAAACCTAAATTTCTCCTTTTTCCAAAGATTCCAAAAAACTGACAATAACAGGGTCAATTGATGTAGTGAAATATTTCTCAACTTCTGCCGGTTTAACCCATTTAATTTCCTTGAATTTTTCCATTGATTTTGGTTTTTCACTTTCTCCAGTAACCTCACAGAAATAATAAACTAACAAGAATTCTGGTTTTTCAGGAAGTGTTCTAGCAAAAATACAATCCAAAACATTAACATCAAGATTTGTTTTCTTTTTGATTTCCATTCTAAGCGACATGATCAAAGAATGTTTGTAAGTAGGTCTGCCTCCAGGAAAACACCAAGTAAGTTCAGATAAATATTCATCTTTTTCTCTTCTACCTATCAGAATTTTCTTGGTTTTAGAATCATAAACAATTCCAACAACATTAACTAAGAATACTCCTCGGTCAAAATTTTTCCAGTCCATGATAATAATTTATGAGAAAAAGTATAAATCTTGGAACTAAATTCTCAATCTATTTCTCTTCCAACTTCTTCTGTTAACAGATACTCTTCTATTTCTGGCTCTCTTCATCCCAAATTTCTTAATATCAACCCATCTTGGGGCAAGCCTAACTTTTCCCGCTTTTATCTGTCTTAGTTTCCTGTTTAACAGTTTTCTTCCCATCTTCCACCAACTTCCTTAATTCTTTTCCCCTTTTAACAGCAATATCTATCATTTCGTCAACATCATCATCTGTCAAAAAACCAACACCAATTTTTTGCATTGATACTACTTTTCCTTCCTCTGTTGTTGCTACACATAATTTACAATCAAGAACTTTTTCTTCCTCAAATGTAGGATCAACAATCATTTTGTCCATAACTTTTCCAATCGTAATTGTTATTGGTATGTGATTGATTGGTAATGAACCTTTCAAATTTTCTCTGTCTACATTCCCATCTTTGTCAATACTTGGCATCTTTGCACATTTTAAAGCAACTATCGCACCCAAAGAACCAGCATCAATTAAATTACCATCATGATTAATAGGATAAACATCAACAAAAACAGTCCATACCTTTTCTCCCTTTTCTATGCAAAGTTTTTCAACATCTATTGTTTCAGATTCACGGATCCCTCTATCAATAACCCTCGCAGCCTCAGTAGGAACCTCACCTGGTTTTCCAGTATGAAATTCTGGATGAGCTAATGGTACAAACTCTGCATCTGTTCTCAACACCCCTGAGTTAGGAGTATCAGGGTAGGGTGTGCCAATCTCCATCTTTATTCCAACAATCATGTCAGTCTTTCCAATTTTAACTCTAGCCGAACCTTCAGCTCTTTTAATATGATTTTTTTCAATAGTAATTTTTCTAAATTCATCTAACTTTCTTCCATCCAGTCTTTCATTCTTCTCTAATAATTTCAGTATATATTCTGATCTCATATCACTCACTATATTTCTTTTTCAATGCTTCAACCTGTTTTTTATAAACTTCTTTACCAACATGCAAAACATTTCTGACAATAGTCTTAGTTTCTTTAGGTGTTAATCTCCCGTCCATTTGCAACAATGTTATTTCATTCTTATTTGGTAAGAATGCTATTGGTACGTCAGCATCACAATAATTATCTTCTTTCCCACATAGATCTATAACTGGAACACCATCGATCATCCCACCAGATAAACCTACAATCAAATCTCTCATAGGTATACCAGCATCTGCTAAAGCTAAAGAAGCTGCATTAATTGCTGCAACTCTTGTAGAGCCATCTGCTTCAATGATCTCAATAAAAACATCAACTGTAGTCTTAGGAAAGCCTTTTAAAAATAATACTGGTTCTAAAGCTAGTCTAGAAACTTTTGATATTTCTGTTTCTCTTCTCCCTGGACCAGGTCTTTTTCTCTCATCAACCGAGAAAGTCGCCATATCATAATTATATTGAACTATACCTGTATCTGATTTTTGTTTATGCCTTGGAAATAATTTTCTAGGACCATATACTGCAGCAATAGCAGTTGTCTTTCCAAAAGAAACCATTGCAGAACCATCTGCGTTTGGTATAACTCCAACTTCCATCTTTATTTCTCTCATTTCATCTGGTTTTCTACCATCTAATCTTTTGCCATTAACAATCATTTTTTCATCTGTTTTCATCATTTAAATCAACTCAATAATTTAGATATTTCTTCTGTCAGCCCAAAAATATGAGATTTTCGTTCTATCGTTTTGATAGATTTGATAGCTTTATCAACATTCTCTCCAGATACCCAAACTAATCCATTTTGACCAACGCGAATAATGGTTCCTGTTTTTTCCTTTATCATAGTCACCATGCTTCCTTGCTTTCCTATTAGCCTTGGGACCTTACTTGGTGTAATTTTAATTATAACTCCTCCTCTGAGTTTTTTAGCGATTGGAGTCCTCATTGTTAACTGAACATCTCCTTTTTTGTGATCATTAACTTGAGTATAGATTATATCCCCAACATCAAAATATCTCTCCATCTTAACCTTTTTCACATCAACATAATCATCTATTCCTTCAGAAGTCGGGAGAAATCCATCCCATGCTGAGTTAACATTGACTATCCATCCAAATTTCTGAACTTCCATAATAACACCAATAATCCTATCATTTCTTTGAGGAATATATACTCCAGACAACGGAATAACTGAGACATAATCATCTTTTTTCTGAAGAATTCCAACAAACTCAGAGAAAATCTTATCTCCTTCAATATAAGTACCATAACCAGCTTTGAAAGTCTTATTACTTCCTATAAGTTCACCTGGAACAATAATCTCTCTTGATTTTTTGTCATTTTTTTCCATTTAACCACTTCTTTCTATTACTTTTGATGTAAAGTTCCCTTTTGTTAATGAACCTACTTTTTCAAGCAGTTCTGTCTCAAGTCCTGCAGGAATTTGAATTATCAACTGCAACGACCCATCATTAAGCCATCTCTCATCTGAGTCATTAAATAATCTTTTAATTTCAGAGTAAGCCCGACCAGCATATTGAGATGGTATTTTAATTTGAACTTTTACACTTTCAAATTTTATTGGCAGAACAACCTTTAAATCTTTTACTATTTTAT
Source organism: Candidatus Aenigmatarchaeota archaeon (assembly GCA_017610225.1). Next base: position 8,677 of record JAFCCM010000058.1, read on the forward strand.
CGACTTGAGTATTTGCATTCAAAAATGGATCTACATGTATTCCAACCTGCTCCATAGCATTAAGAATTCTTTGTTGTGGATGAGGTGTGTTTGTTTGCGGGTTTACACCCCTTCTTGAAATTATACTAGCAATTTCCTTAGTTTTGTTCTCAACAAATTGTCTTCTTTGCTCGGTTGTAAACTGCATCTCCCCTTTTTCAAGAATAATTTTAGCAATTGATTTAACATCTACTATTCCAAAATTTTGTTGTAGTTCATCATTTGGTATAGAATCTCCTTTTCTTGCATCATGATATATTCCAACAACTGCTAGGATATCGTCTAAGTTGATTTCTTTTCCTTTTTTAAATTCTAATGACTTATCAGGATCTACAAGGATTTCAAATTCCTTATCTCCCTTTTTTAATCTACATACAACAGATTCATCAATGCTAACCATAAGAACTCACAACAGTTTTTTTATGTCTTTTTCTGTTAATAATTCAAATTTTTTATCACTTACTCGTATGATAGATACTTCTAATGCTTTAGATATATCTTTTTTCTTTTCTGCTTTTTTCATTACCTGTATAACTAACTTTAATGCTTCTTCTTCAGTCATACTTTCTTTATATTTTTCAACAAACATTTTGTTTGCAGCTGTTGAACCTCTACCAATCGCATATGCTTTCCACTCATAAAGCATTCCTGATGGATCTGCTTCGATTAAATGTGATCCTGTCGAATCAACACCACAAACAAGAAACGATACACCAAAAGGTCTTAAACCAGCATAAAGTGTGGAAAATTGCATTCTATCTCCAAGAACCTTTGATAATGCAGATACATCGATTGATTCCTCATATGTTATTCTATTTACCTGAGCACTTGTTCTCAATTGATTTACTAAAATTCTCGCATCTGCCAGTAAACCAGCAGAAACTACAGCTATGTGATCATCAATCTTGAATAATTTTTCTAGTGTGTTTGGAACAACTAAACTTATTGTTTGTCTAACCGTTGCAAGGATTACTCCACCTTTGAATGTCAATCCAACTGATGTCGCTCCTTTTTTTACTGCTTCTTTAGCATACTCTACCTGAAATAATCTTCCGTCTGGAGAGAAAGTAGACATTGTTCTATCATAACCCATATATTCTGGTAACATCTGTGGCATAAATTCACCTCAATTTTTAATCATAATTTATAACAATATTTTATGTTTTAATTCTTAAATGAATGATATCTCTCTATTTTTTATTTGAGTGATTTAAAGTTTTGGGTTATTTTAACTTCAATCCTCTAATAGTCCCAGAAATTCCAAGAATCTTAAAACAAATCCTATTATCTCCTAATCTGTCAATAAGACCTAAAGAAGATATAATCGTCTCAGTGCTTTTATGATTACATTTAATGACTCCTATTCCCGTCTTTGGATTCCATGTATCTTTTAGCAACCACATTGATGTTTTTGCAACTCCATCTTCACCTAAAAAGTCAAGTGTAACGTTCCAAATAGCAGATTCCAAATCCGAGTAAGTAAAATCTTCGTCTGTTTCTGGAATTACCTGAAAGGCTATATAACGTTTTCTTTCCCTTAATGTTGGTGGAAGTATTTTTAGTTTTTTCATTTTAATTCCTCATTGACAAACATTTTGAATAATTTAATATCATGATCATCTGCCTCATTTTTATCAAGCAGTAATTTTATTTCATCTTTTGTAAACCATTTAACAATAGTTCCTTCTTCACTTGGTTCTTGAGTTTCATCTTTTGGATTCACCAGAAAAATCACATGTATAAAATCTCCTCTGTTAAAAGCATACAATATTTTTTCAATCTCAATACTTAGACCAGTCTCCTCAAGTATTTCTCTTTTTAAACCATCTTCAATAGTTTCTCCATGGTTTATTCCACCACCAGGAGTTTCCCATATTTTTTCATTCCTTTCATTGACAAGAAGAATTTTATTTTCTTTAATAATTGCGGCTCTTAAACTAACCCCAAATAAATCTTTCATTTAATCACCTTAACCCCAGGCCTAATCCACTTGTTGCTTTGCCTCTCCTTACTCATCTTGATAATATTTTCAGGAACTTCTGACATAGATTTCTTTGCTTCTTTCAATTCTAATCCAAGAAGTGTTCCCATAGATATCAGGACTTTAGGGTCTTTCATCTGAAGATGTGAAATAGCACCAGAGCAAATAACAACCGGGACATGAAATTTCTTACATAACTTAACATTTTCTGAGATGTTGTGAATAATATGAGACCTTGTATTCTTGGAAGAAAGTAGTATTTCCCTAAAATTAATCTCAACTACAACATTGTTTTCTTTAGCAAGTTTAGCCATGGTATGATTAAAACCTGAGTCTCGCCTTTCAAACTCGGGGTGGAGTAATATATCAACTTCTGGTGTTTCAACCGCTTTTCTGTTCAATCCTAAATCACCACCTTTGACTAATAGAACATCATATTCTCGTCTTATGGGCACTAATTTAGCCAATTCTTTAGTATTTCTGGCCTGGAAACCAACGAAAATCTCTATTCCAATTTTTTCACTGATTTCCTCACATTTTTCCTTTAACTCTTCCATCTGTTCTTTAGATTGAAAATACTCTGTAATACATATTCCTTTGTATCCTAACAATCTAGCACGACTAGTAAAATCTCCTATAGATGATTCTCCCTCAGAGAAATCTGACCTTACATGAAAATCATAATAGTTCATATAACTAAGAATTGAACTTAAAGAATTAAGAAATTAAGCATTACTTTCTTCCCTTTTTCCCAGAAGGTGTTAGTCCTCTATAAACTCTTCTATTGTTCTTTCCTGAAGCAGTCCATTTCAAATTTTTATCTTTTCTGATTTCTGAAACCATTGGATCGACTAAAATTACTTCAAACCATTTATATCTTCCATCTTTCCCTACTTCATAACTTCCAAGGACTTCAAGATTAGGATATTTTCTCTGTATTCTTTCTTCTATTATCCATTGTAATGATTTTGATGATGTGAATCCTGTAATACCTGACTTTGATGGTTTTCTACCTCTTCTTCCGTAAACTGGTCTATTTCTTCCTCCTCTACCAAGTCTACCTCTGACAATAACGAACCCTTTTTTTGCCTTATATCCTAGACATCTGGCTCTATCAAGACGTGTTGGTCTTTCTATTTTCTCAAATCTAGTTTCTCTTCTCCACTGTATTAATCTTGACCTTGTTTCTTCTTTCATCGACTCTTTGGGTTTTTTCCACAATTGTCGTATATTTTGGTATAAACCTTTACTCATATAAACACCATTCCTTAACAGATTGTACAGTAAGACTTAAATATTATTTGAATATGAATATATAGGTCTTTTTGATAGGTCTTTTT
>JAFCCM010000128.1 GCA_017610225.1 Candidatus Aenigmatarchaeota archaeon
GCCCCTGATGGTCTATGGGCAATGGGCGAAGATGCGTTCTTTACTAAAAATATTAAACATTATTTGGATGAATATCCAGTTGTTGATTTCAGACCATCTGTGTTACATTATGATAAAGTTTGGAAACGATTATTTGGAAAGCGTGATCAATCAGTAACATATGCAACCAATTCTATAAAAGATTTTGATACATTTGATCATATAAGAATACCTCCAAAACATCCATTGGTGAATATTTGTACACCAACGAGATTGGAAGATGATCCAGTTGCAACAAACCTTGATAGACTTTTATGTTTGCGTGGTTATAAAACAGAAGAATTACGAGTCTTTGGAATGAATGTTGATCAAGCAAGAAATGAGTTAGCTACAAATTCAGTAAAGATGGGAAGTGAATTTACTTTATATATTGATGACGATATAATATTTCCTGAAAATGGGTTGGTTAAAATGTTGGAAGTTATGGAAGCTGATAAAGATCATGAGGTAGGAATGGTGTCAGGAGATTATTTATTAAAAGGAAAAATACCACACTCAGTACATTTACAATTAAATAAAGAAGGTATAGTAACTGAATTAAATCGAATAAAAGATTTGCCAAATAAAGTTGACTCGAATTGGTTAGTGGGTATGGGGTGTGCATTAGTAAGAACTGAAGTATTTAGACAGCTTCAAATGCCATATTTTCTATGTGTCAATCCTAAGATAAATAGAGTTGGTGCATCAATGGAAGAAGATGGTGGAGTAAATGAAGATGCATATTTCAGCGAAAGATTATTTGAAAATGGTTATAAAATCAAAATAATAAACGACCTCAAATGCATACATGTAAATTTTAAAGATGGAAAAATGTATGGATATGATGATACCTTTAATGTAAATAAATATGCTTGTTTTGATTGGGCTTCTAATATACAATATTTTAATGAAAGTCAAGTAACGGAGTAATAAATAATGGCTATTGATATGGCAGGAGTAAGGAATGTTATAAAATACATTCAAGATGATGAACCTATGGATCAAAATGTCGGAGATTTATGGTCAAAGATATATATATTGGACTGTGTTAGATCGTGGAATGGTATAAGTTGGTTATGTGTTTCAGATCCATTTGCTGGGCTTGGACAACCATATGGTTATTGTATGGGTGGATATCTTCCAAGTGTTATTTCAATAATTGACAGAATAACATTTCCATTTGATTCAGGAACTGCAAGTCATGTTGGTAATTTAAGTCAAGCAAAATATGGAGCTGCTGGTTGTAATTCTTCTAATTATGGTTATGCTATGGGTGGATATGATGGAAGTTATATTTCAACAATTGATAGAATATTATTTCCATTTGACTCAGGAATTGCAAGTAATGTGGGTAATTTAAGCCAATCAAAATATGGAGCTGCTGGATGTAATTCTTCTAATTATGGTTATGCTATGGGTGGTTATACTGGAAGTGATATTTCAACAATTGATAGAATATTATTTCCATTTGATTCTGGAACTGCTACTAATGTGGGTAATTTAAGTCAAGCACAATATTATGGCGCTGGTTGTAATTCTTCTAATTATGGTTATTGTATGGGTGGATATATTTCAACAATTGATAGAATAACATTTCCATTTGACTCAGGAACTGCAAGTGCAGTTGGTAATTTAACCCAAATAAAAACTTATATTGCTGGTTGTAATTCTTCTAATTATGGTTATTGTATGGGTGGATATAACAAAATTTCAACAATTGAAAGAATATTATTTCCATTTGATTCAGGAACAGCTAGTAATGTTGGTAATTTAAGTCAATCAAAATATGGAGCTGCTGGATGTAATTCTTCTAATTATGGTTATTGTATGGGTGGTTATACTGGAGATTATATTTCAACAATTGATAGAATAACATTTCCATTTGACTCAGGAACTGCTACTAATGTGGGTAATTTAAGTCAGTCAAAACATCATGGCGCTGCAAGCGTAGATGGAACAGATTTTGTAGCTTTATTTTAAGAACAAACATTAAAAATAGAAAGGGAATAATATGAACGATTTAGAAAAGAAAAAATCAATGAGTGAATTGCCGATTAAAGCAGAGATTAACAGTAACAAATTAACAGTATTTGGTTTAGAAGAATTTCCATTATCAGTTCAAGAAGGTGTTAATGATATTTTGGATATTGTTCAAAGCAATAAATCATTACCTCAATTGTATGAAAAAGAATTAAAAGAAACGATGGTTTCAACTTCTATTTTTCAAGATATATGTGTACAGATGGAAGAACATCATACACCAAATAGAAAATTAAGACAAGTCATGATGGAGTTGGGTGATAAACTCGATGCTCTAGA
>JAFCCM010000129.1 GCA_017610225.1 Candidatus Aenigmatarchaeota archaeon
TTCCTGTGAGGCTATGTCTATTCCATCATTTACTATAAGAGTAACATTGTAAACACCATCTTCGACAGTTACAAAAGTATAATTCACTTGTGTAGATTCTTCTGTTTCATTTAATAACCAACTATATGTTAAAGTATCACCATTTGCATCAGAACTTGTGTGATTAAATTTTAAGGTATCACCTTCTGTAATAGTAGGTGTCAAGTCTTGTGGTGTATAATCGTCTATAACTGGTGGATTATTTCCTGAAGTCATACATTGTCCTCCAGAACAGTAACCATCCTCTCCAAAAAATTCTTCACAGCAAGGAGTTGTACATCGTGAGGAATACCTTTTCTCATTACCAGCACAAGAATAATCTCTATAATAACCATCATAACATCCATCATATTGACTCACATCTTCACAGTTAGGCCATGTTCCACAAGAATAATCTGTTCCAAGACATCTTGATCCTCCTGTTCCTTCTCCGTATATTACAATAAAATTTTCTGCATGTCCTGGAAATATTTGTTCACCAACACCAGAAAAAGTTGTTTCAAAAGAACCTGAGACATATGAAGGTCCAGTCAGATCTATTGTAAAAATCACAACTCTTTCTTCATCTGGCTGAAGTATAAAATAATTATCTCCTATTGTAACATAATTTTTTATTGAATTTCCTTTAGTAAAAGAAACATTAACTGGTTTATTATCATTATATTGTGCTGGATTTTTGACTGTGATTTCTACACCAGTACTTGATTCATCAGGATAATCATCAGCACGTATAATCGTATTGTATGGCCTTACATCTGCAACTGTAGCATAAACTAATGGTAGAGTTAAAATAACCAGAGTTAGCATCAAAAGTGTTTTTTTGAACATTGATCAGACCTCCATCATTATTACTTTGATTACTGTTTAATAGTTAAAAGATTTAAATATAACGTTATTAAACTTCTCCTTTTGTTAAACGGAACCATCTAGTAGTTTTTTTGAGTTAAAACATATATAATTCTTCCTTTTTGAGTAAAAAAAGTTTATATTTGAGAGAAATTATATTTCTTTTCTGTATTTATACTCAACTACAACCTTCAGGGTCTCCGCACTGAACCCATCTTGCAGTTCTTAATAGAAGACTATTTCCATCCTGTGTCATTGATGATGGATCTGATTTGTATAACCAACCAACATAGGCATATCTTCCACCTGCTGATTCTTCCCCTGGCTCTACTTTGAAAGATACTGATGAATCTTTGTCTGGTATATTTAATAGATTTTTTGCAAATGGTTTAATCCTTGTTGTCATCAAATTCCCCATCCATTCCTGACTGTTAAGGACTTGTATTTCTTGTGGGAAAACTGATGTTATAATATCTTCTGTGACTTGTTTTACATTATTGCCATCTGATTTAAAACCTACCCACCATGAGACATATTTAAAACTGTTAGCTGCTCTTAATCTCTCATAATCAGGAACTTCTAAAAATCCCATTCTCTGATTGACATGCCTATCATAAACAGCAGACCATGATTTTACACTGCATCCCTTTCCAGAATCTGTACATACCATAAAATCATAATTCATCAAATCATTATTTTCCCATGAATACTGAGATTTACCTTCGACATAAAACCCTTTACTTGTAAACCAATCCATAAGATTGATTTCACTATTCTTGTCACAGGCATCGCTTGAACAGACAAATGCGACTTTGTTTTTGATAATAGGTAATATTGTAAGTGTTTTTGCATCCGGTTCTGAATCAAGTTCTCCGTCATTAACTGTTAGAGTGATTTGATAATCTCCTTGAGTTTGGTAAACATGAGTTGTTGTTGATTGTGTTATCCAACCTGAGTTAGTGTCATCACCAAAATCCCAGTAATAAGTTAATGATAGCCCTTCAGGATCATAAGACTGTGAACCATCAAACTGTATGACTTGCTGTTCATAGCCCATTGGATATGGTGTGATTGAAGATATTGCTACAGGCGGGTCATTTCTATTCGGATCTGATAAGGCTTCATCTCCATAAGCAGTCCATATTAATGTCCTGTTGAATAAGTGAAATCCATCTTGAGTTAAATCTTGAGGAGTTAATCTGTAAAATAAACCAACATAAGAATATCTTCCATTGAATGTTCCTTCACTGACTTTGAAGATTGTTGATTTTGATCTGGAACTAATGATTATATTTGCGACATTCTCTACTATTGGTTCAAAATTGCTGTCAGATATACCTGTGATCTTTCCTGGCTGACTAAATACTTGCATAGGACTGTCAAAAACTTCTGTAATAATATCGTCTTCATTCTCAACTTCGTCTGTTGTCACAAGAAATC
>JAFCCM010000130.1 GCA_017610225.1 Candidatus Aenigmatarchaeota archaeon
AACGATATCAATGGTGTTGATTCTGTTGCAAATGTTATCACAAATGCAACAACTATTCTAGATGCTTGTGAATCAAACAATATTGTCCCAGTTGTTATTGGAATAACACCAGAAGCTCCACATGCAAATATTACAGCATGGAGAAAGATTGACGAAGCGAACATAGCTTTGAAATTATTAGTTGAATCATATGTTGGTGGTATATATGTTGACACATCTCCGCTTGGTAAATTTTATGTTGGTGGAGATGCTGGGAATTTATGGGAACTACAAGATATATATAAGGTTGCAGAAGATACTGTTCATTTATCTGTAACTGGTTACTCTGTATTAGCTGGACTAGTTACTTCAGCTCTTGATACAGTAGACAATATTTTAACAGTTGCAGTCACCGAAAACACAGGTTTCTCTGTTGATAAAAATGGCGATATCTCAAAAATAAATGGCATTACTACATCTTTTCCATCTTCGCAAGGAAATGCATCGACATATTTACAAAATGATGGAACAGGTAATTTAGCTTGGAACGCAGTTTCTTCTGGATCTATCTCACAATATTGGGAAGAGAGTAGTAATAATATTTATAATTTAAATTCCGAAAATGTTGGTATTAATAATACCATACCAACATCTACACTTGATGTTGTGGGCACATTTGCCATAAGAAAAGATGGTGGCGAGTACTTTGCTGCAACAGGTGGCACTATAACTGATTATAATGAATATAAAGTTCATACTTTTACATCATCTTCTGATTTAACAGTCACTGGTTCTGGTACAATTGAATACACTATTGTAGGCGGTGGCGGTGGTGGTGCTGCATATTGGGGAGGCGGTGGCGGTGCAGGTGGTGTGCGATCTGGAAGCACTGATGTTGTTGCAGGTACTTATAGTTGTGTTGTTGGTGCAGGAGGCAATGCTGGTGTACTTGCAGAACCATGGTCAGGAACTAATGGCACTTCATCTAGTTTTAATGCAATAACATCTATTGGTGGTGGTTTTGGTGGATATGCAGAAGACGGAGGCAATGGTGGATCAGGAGGTGGAGGTGGAACTACTGGTGCAGTTAAAAAAGATGGTGGAATAGGAACTGTTGGTCAAGGATCAGATGGAGGACAAGGTGGTATAACAGCCTGGGGTTATTCGTGTGGTGGAGGTGGTGGCGCTGGTGGTATCGGTGTAAATGCTTCATCAGCACAAGGTGGACTAGGTGGTGTTGGTATAGCATCATCAATTACTGGAATTTCTGTTAATTATGGTGGTGGTGGTGGTGGCGGTGTAAGAACTGGAACAGGAGGTGCAGGTGGTGCAGGTGGCGGCGGTGCTGGTAGTGGTGCAGGCAATGGTACAAATGGAACAAATGGATTAGGTGGCGGTGGTGGTGGCGGTGGTAGTATTGGTGGAGGTAATGGTGGATCAGGTGGAACTGGTTCAGTAATCTTGCGTTTTATTCCAAACACCACAATATCATCAATTATTCTTAAATCTGATGTTATTGGAAATGTTGGAATTGGTGTAGATCCTAATCCACTAGTAAAATTAGACATATATGGAGATGCAACTATTAGTGGAGTCGTTAGTATGGATACTGCTATTGTTTCAAGTGGTGTTCTTATTGGAACAGAACCAGGTGATATAGCAAGCTTTACAGCAGATGGTGCTATCATTCAAACAAGTGGTCATATCGCTAGTGATCTTGGTGTAATGGGCGGACTTAGAATAGAAGAAGTAGTAAAACTTCCATATCTTGGAGCAGCTCCTGCGAGTTTAGAAAATGGAATGATATGGTCAGAATCAGACGGATTGCATACTTATTATAATGATGCAGAAAAAGTCATAGCTGGAGTGTAAACTATAATGAGAATACACAGACAAGGTGATGGACCTCCAGTATCATTAGCATCAGAAGGAACGTTATACTGGGATAAAGTTAATACTATTATATACGTTAGTATTGGATCAACATGGATAAAATCCAAAGCTATTGATCTTTCTGATGGTAATAATAATTATCTACGATTAGATACATCAAATGATCCACTAACTGGCAACTTAGATTTAGGAGATAATGCCCTTGAAGATGTTGGATATATAGATTTTAATCTTATTAATGGCATAGCCCAATCAGAAGGTAGAATGGTTTGGAATGATGATGATGGTACTTTAAATCTTGGCTTAAAAGGTGGTGTTGTTAATTTACAAATTGGCCAGGAACAAATTATTAGAGGTAAAAATACATCAGGTTCAACTATAACTAATGGAATGACTGTTAGAATAAGTGGAGTTG
>JAFCCM010000010.1 GCA_017610225.1 Candidatus Aenigmatarchaeota archaeon
GTGGGGTGGCTCGTAGTTAATAACGAGATAAGCATAGAAGGCTTAAGAGATATTAACTAAACCATATGCAGTCCGCCCCACATCGCTCATCATGAACATTATTTTTACTGGAGGGAATATGAAACAAAGATGTGATTTTTGCTCAACGACAAGTAAGCCAGGTGTTGTTTTCTACAAAGGGCTTCTCGGCGCTCTCATATGCTCAGATTGTGTCAAGGATATCATGAGGATTGTCTTAAAAAATGCCGTTAATAAGATGGATTTTAAACCCAGAAATAATTAACAGATGCACTTGACGAGCAAGTGATCAAGGACATTAGATCTGGATGAACCAGGTGGTATTTTTAGAAGTTTCAACATCAATGAAAGTGGGAGTTTGCAAGAGCAGAAAATAATAAGTTAATAGAATTAACAGTAATGTTATAGTAAAGGAGAATGAAACATGAGAGATGGAGTTAAATTTGTAGAAGGAATGCCAAATCCTAAAAGAAGAGCAGCTAAAAAATCTCGTGGTTTTGGTATGGGAAAAATTGGTTCTGATGAAAAAAATGTTGTTGATATTTGGTGTCAAAGCCATGACCCTCTTTATAAAGTGAAAGGTAAGGAGCGATATAGAAGAATGAAAATGAGGTGAAAATGAATAAAAGAGAAATAAAATCAAGAAAAATACTGTTGCTTCAACTAGAATATTTATCTAATCATAGACCAAATTTAAATCCTGATTTTATTAAAGTTATAATAGAATATTTATCAAATATATCATTGGTTGATATGTTATTAATTAGTAATTGTATTGATACTTTTGACAGACGTAGTAAAGAATTTTTCTATTTTACTAAGATTCATATAAATTTATTACTAAATAAAAAATATCAAGAAAAAATTTACGATCCATTAATTAATTATTATAAAAACGATAAGGATGGTTATAAAATGTCTATGTTTAAAACTCTTAAATTTATGAACGATCATGATTGGAAACATATAGAAAAAAGGAACTAAATTTGATGTTTATGAATATTGTGATATGTTAGAGAAGATAATTTGAGTAATACATACATTATTTGTATGAATGATTCAACCTTAGTTGTTATAATTGATGATATTGAAAAAGCTAAAGTTGAAATGAAAAGGTTAAAAAAAGAACATCAAAAAATAGTTACACCTTGTGATGAATATAATGATGTTTTCTTTTGGCATCTTTATGATGTTTCTGTAATATAATTGGGTTGAGGTTGGGGAGGTTAGGAAATAACCACTGGGTGGAGAGTCTTGACCAAGACCTATAAGAATGCAGCTCCCGAATTGGTATGGTAGGGAGTTGCATTTCTGGTTCTAACATGGTAAGTTTTTCTATATATATTATGGAAAAATGTGAACATGATTACGAAATAAAAACTTGCCCAAAATGTGGGGAAGAATTTTGATATTTATGTTGTAGCGGAACTAATGCAGATCAGGGTGGAAAGTATGACCCTGATTATATGATGTACCCAAAATGTGGTCAAGATTATTACGAAAAGTAATAATCAAGATTATACTATAGCTGATGTAGTATAGTGACCCTCGTTTGAGAGGAATATAGTCAGATTAATATTAAGAGTTTAAAAACTCTTTTTTTGTTGTAATTTTATTTTAAGAAATTATTTTTAAATCTAGTAACATATTATAAAATAATTTAAACGAAGGATTGATATGTAATTAGAAAATATTTTATACATATAGAACATAATATAAAGGAAATAATTTAATTGGAGAATATAATATGAAGATAGAGAGCTCATTATGGGTTGAAAAATATCGGCCCCATACTATGAAAGATGTGGTACTGCCAGAAAATTATAAAAGAGAAATTGTAGGTTTTATTAAAAATGATAACATACCAAATATTTTATTTTCTGGGCCAGCTGGCGGGGGGAAAACAACAGTTGCTAGAGTCATATGTGGTCCAAATGGTGTATTACAAATACCAAAATCTAATTTATTAATGGCTAATGGTTCATCACAAGAAGGTAGGTCTATTAATTTTACAAAAACCGTTGTAGAACCATTTTTAAGAATTCCCCCAGCTGGAAATGATAAGTGGAAAATAATTCTTTTTGATGAAGCAGATAACTTAACACAAGAAAGTTTTTTATCTCTCAGAGGTACAATCGAAAAATATCAAACTAGATATGGTAGATTTATTTTTACATGTAATTATCCAAGTAAAATTCCTGATCCTATAATTAGCAGATTTTCTCATTTTTCCTTTAAAATGTTACCTATGGACTATGTAGAAGCTTATGCAACAAAAATTTTAAAAGCAGAAAAAATTAGTTATACAGATGAAGATATTAGATTTGTTGTTGAGAATTTATATCCAGATGTTAGAAAAATTGTAAATACTCTTCAAAGAAATACTAACACTGGTAAATTAATAATTAACAAAGACATAGCTTTAACAAGTGAAAAAGCTTTAATTGGTTCAATTGTAGAAATAATGAATTATATTAAAGCAGGAACACCAGCAAAAATTAATAAAGAGATGGGAATTATTATTACCTTACTTGATAAACCAGATTTAGAATTTGGTAATATATATGAACAATTATTTAAACATAAAGCCGTGCCCGTGTCAGCAAAAATTATTGTTAATAAATATTCAAGAGATCATCTTAATTGTTTAGTTCCTAGTATGCATTTTTCAGCTATGGTATTTGAAATGATTAAATCATCAACACAATATTTTTCAAACTTAAAAAAGAGATAATAAAAGTGAATATCATAGACATAAAAGAAAATGAAGATGGTTTAACAACATTAGATATAGACATGACTCAAAAAGAAATGAGACTTTTAATGGAAGCTGAATTAAATAAAGTTTTAGCAGAGACTATATAGAGGAAATGAAACATGTACCTATCACCAACGGAGATACAGAAAGCAAACAAGAAGAGGGAAGTAATAAGTAAATATTTTTTAGATGGTGTTTGTTTATGTAATGTATGTTCAGGCACTGGATTAAAAGGAGTACAAACTAATAGTTGGAATGATTCTATGTGGGATGGTATTTCATTTTGTGATAAATGTGAAGGTATTGGTTATTTAAAATGGAAAGAAACTATATTACATAAAGTATGTACTTGTTGTGATGGTGCTGGTTGTGATATATGTAATAATGAAGGTGTTTTAGATTGGATACAATATATGAGAGTAGGAGATAAAAATGGGTAATGAACAAGGTAATATTAGTATGGGTATGAGTCAAGGGGTATGTCCTGAGTGTGGTTTTTCACATCCTCCTGTACAAGGTGGGTGTCCTATGAAAAAAGTAGAATCACCAGCAGGTGAAGTATTAAATTTTGATACTTTTTTTAGACCAATGAAAGAAATTATGTTTTCTCAAATTAAAATAAAAAACATTAAAGATTCAGAGAAATTTTTTAAATGGATGATTGTTACTGCTACTAAACTTGCAGAAGGTTATGTTGAGGAATAATGGGAACTATAGGAATATATAATGAAGGATTTCTAGATTATCTGGAGCAAAACTTAGGCCCAGTAAAAATGAATCCTAAGAATATTATTGTTCCATGTCCTTGGTGTGATCTAAATAGACAAACTAGTAAAAGTCATTTATGGATTTCACTGCATGACCCCATTTTTCATTGTTTTAGAGGTGGTTGTAATAAGAGTGGTTTAATTAGAAAATTAACAGAAAAAATAGAAGGTAATGATATTTCTCAAAAATTTGTTAATCAATTACAAGTTAAACATTTTAAAACTGAAAAAATAAAATTTGAAAAAAATATTTATAAACCCAAAGATATAACAATTCCTTCTCTTAGAGATGATTATTTTAAATTAAAAGCTTTGTATATTAAACAAAGATTTAAATTTGCTAATATACCTTTATCAACAGTTCCAGGTTTAATATTCGATATTGATGAATTAATAAGAATTAATTATATTCAACTTCCAGAAAAAGTTATAAGATTCAAAGATTACCTACAAACAAATTTTGTTGGATTTTTAACTGAGAATAATTCATGTGTATCATTAAGAAATATAGATCCAAGATCAAACTTTAGATATTATAAATTAGATATACAACCTTCACAACTCTTAGATTACTATAAATTATCTGGAAATAAAAGAAATTCAAATGAAATAGTTATGGCTGAAGGAATATTTGATATATATACTGAACATATATATGATGTATTAGGGATAAAAAATAAAGTCAAAGCATACGTAGCAGCATTATCAACTTCTTATGTTGCAGCTATTAAAAGTTTTATTTTTAATGAGCAAATCTTTAGACCTATCATTCACATACTATCTGACAGAGAAATACCAATAAGTTACTACGAAAAAATTATGAAATATAATAAACATCTTATTAAATCATTACATGTTTATTATAATAAAACAGGAAAAGATTTTAATGATACACCAATTAATATAAGCTGTACAAATATTTTAAGTTAAATAGAGGGAATTATGAACAAAAATTTAGAACAAAAATTTAGAGAAGCTTTTGAAGGAACTCTTGAAAATGTTGATTTGCAATATACTGGTAATTTAAAAAATTTAGATTATTTTGGTTTATTTTGTAAAGCAACTGCTCAGGATAAACTTTATAAGTTTCTCGGGTTAAACACATGTATGTTTAATTATAATCATGAAAAAACAGATTCAGTATTAATTATATTTTCAATACCAAATGGAGATGATTCAACTACAAAATTTGTAGCAGATAAAGTTATGGATATAGTTGAATTAAGTGAAAGTGTATTTATAACTCTTGATTATATAAAATCAAAAGAAGTAAAAGATGATAGATTTATTTATGTAACTATTGTTAAAAAAATAAATAACGGAAATTAAGGAGAAAGAAGAATGGAACAAGTGAATTTGAGTATGGAAAATTATGAACAATTTCTGAGATGTTTATCAATTTTAAAGGATGTTTGTAATGATGCAGATATTCATGATGGTATTTTAAGACAAAGAACCAATGATAGTGCTAATGTTTTTGAAATTGATATGACTCCAATTATAGATACATTAGATGTACCTTTAGTTAATTTAAAACAAAAACTTGATTTGTTGAAAATTTTTATGAGTCAAAGTTCAACACAAAGTCAAACAGTAGATATTATTGCAGATGATGATGGAAATTTTACTTTTTCTGATGAATATTCATCTATTAAATTTCAAGGTCCAGAGCTTGAATATATGGATAATAGATTTATAACAACAGAAGAGTTAGAACATATTTTCACATTAAATGAGGAAGATGTAATTCTTTCAACTGATATTGAATTAAATATTTCTGATAGAATGAGAATTATAGCTCAGAGTTTTAATGTTAATTCAACACAAATTTCATTTGAAGATGGTGTTGCTTCTATTACTATGGAAACTCAAGGACATGACCAGAGTGCTAAAATTCTGTCAGATATTACTTTAGAACAACCTATGGTGTGCACAAGTAGTTTAACTAACACTCCATTTATTATTGATCACGATGGAAAAATTGAGTTGAAAATGTATAATTATCAAGAGCAAATATGCTCTAATATCTTTAAAACTGCTATTTCTGATATTGATATTACTATTTATGGAAGGAGTAGTTTAATAGAGGAGTAATTTTATGTATGTACATTGTAATAAGTGCCATCATGAATGGGAATGTACAGACGAAGATGGAAGAAAATGCGATTGGTGTGGGGGTGGATCTTATATTTTAGGTGGCGCCCCCACATTATTAGAATATAATCTTGAGGAAACAATAACAAAATTAAGGAAAATGAATAATCCTTTGGCTGATAAAGTAATAGATAAAATATTAAGAAATTTAAAGTACAGTAGGTGAATATGAGTGAATATTTTAAAAACTTGAATGTAAATTTAGCTATTGATAAACGAAAAGTTGGTTATGGAGATTTTCGGGATTGGTTTATAATAGAAGAAAGCAGACCAATTTATGAAACTGAGTTACAATTATTTATAAATGATGAACAAGTTCATAAAAGTTTTTTCCCAATAAATACAAAAGAAATAATTTGTAAAATTAATGGTAGTGTAACTCAAAATGTTTATGTAGAATCTATGAGATGGGATGTGCCTGAGATGGGAATTACTAGAACTACTATATTTGATAAACCAACGAATGTAGCTATAGAAGATACATTGAATATAGATTTGACTATAGAAATTAATACAGGAGAATAAAATGCACTCATTACTTATTTTTTTTTTAGATCATAAATATTCAATATAATGATGGATTTAAAAATAATATAGAACCAAAAATAATTGGTCATTGGAAAAAATTTAGAAATTATAAAAGATAGTGAAAATAGAAGTAAAAGTAAAAATTCTTCTATTAGTTTAAGTGAATTATATTAAAGGAGATATAAATTATGTCAGTCGCTTCTTTACTTTCATACTACCCAACCTATTCGATCATGGACGAAATTATAAGTTATAATAATTATGATACATTGAATATATATGTAGATTTAAAAAATTGTTTACAGTCCGTTTATATGGAACATACGATTGTTAATTTAATTGAATCCACAAAAATGTCTAATAGGTATGATACATCTATATTTACATCATTAATGTCATTTATATCTTTTCATAAAACATATGCTGCTAAAAGAAATATTAAAATAAACTTTTATATCTTTTTTGAAAGTGGTATATCATATTATCATAATAACATTAGTAAAAAGTATAAAATATCAAGACGTATTGATGATCTATATGGGTTAGATGCAGTAGATAGAGAATTATTTTTTGAAGTGTTAAGACAAAATTTAGGTTTTATTGAAAAAGCTTATAATAAAATGCCAGATATAAAAGTAATAAAATTATTAAATCTTGAAGCTGATTTTGTTCCTTATTATTTAATGACTAGAAATTATGTTGATACCAGAAGTAATGTAGCTAATATAACATATTCAAATGATCATGATATGGCACAAAATTTAAGTGAACATTCATATCAATTTGTTAAAACTCCACAAGGTAAATCAATCGTTAAAATAAATGAAGGTATGTCTAAACAAACTAAAAAATCTTGGAATGGGGATGATGAATATCAACCCCTAGCTATTGCTGTTATTGGAGATCCTGGAGATGATGTATATGGAATAAAAGGTATTGGTGGAGTTACATTTCTTAAGATATTTCCAATGTTAAAAAAGATGGTTGGAACAATGGAGGAATTAAATGAAAATGTTTTAAAGAACAAACCAATCTTCGATACATCAATAAATTATAAGAACAAACATATAAATAAGATACTAGATGCAGAACAAAAAGAAAAGTTGATTTCAAACAATTTAAAGCTAGTATCTTTTGAAATATTATCGAGAGTTTTTGACGATCCAGATACAACTGAATTGTTAGGACGAAAAAAGAGATTTGAGAAAATAGTAACAAGTGAAGAGTCGGTTTCATTAGAATCAATGAGAACAGCATTAGAAAAAAATAACGTTGAAATTTTAGGAGAAGACCTCGATATAGTATATACATAAAGGAGAAATGTTATGCTAAATCATTCAAGAGTTCTTGGATATATAAAAGATCATTTAGGGTTTCCTCATGTTCATGTGGAACTAGATGATAAACAAATAATTCAAAGATTTGTAACCTATACACTAAGAGAATTTTCAGAATATATCCCTGATGTTAAAAAAGTTCCTATAGATTTAAATAATAGTACATACAAAGTTCCTGGTATTCAAAATGAATTTTATATTAAAGATCCAGATAATGTAGAGATTTTAAATGTGGTAGATATTTATTTTGATGGAACAGATGAACTATTGCATGGAGCTCCAATTTTTGGACCCATGTCTCATTTTGAGATAAGAGAGTTTGCCTTGGCGACTGAGATGGCCGGACAATTAAAAATGTTTAGTTCATTTGATAAAACTTTTGAATTTAGAACTCCTAATATTGTTAGAATATCTCCTGTTCCAACAACAGGTGCTTTTTGTACTATTGAATATGAACGTATCCAACCAGAAGATCTCAGAGGAATTCCTAATGAACATCAAATATTATTTTGTAAACTTGCATTAAGCGACATACAAATACAAATTGGCACGATCAGAAAAAAATATGGGGGTCAAATAAGAACTCCATTTGGGGAGATTCCTTTAAATGATGAAATTTATAGTGAGGGTAAAGAATTGAAAGAGAAATGTATAGAAAAAATGGAAAGATTATATCTCCCAAATGTCTCAATAGATTTCGGGTAATTATGAATAAAATCAATAGGTTACAATGTCAAATATGTAAAAAAGTTTGTAAAACATTAGCTGGTTTATCAAATCATATAAAAATTCATAATATTTCTAATAAAGAGTATTATGATACATATTTAAAAATGGACAAAGAAGAATATTGTAATAATCCATTGTGTTATAATTTTGTTAATTATATGGGTTTTCATGGTTATCAAAAACATTGTTCTACTAAATGTTCTACTTTAAATCCAGATACACAATTACAAATGAAATCTACTATGTTTAAAAAACATGGTGTTGAACATGCTTTACAATCAGAATCTATATTTATAAAAATGAAACAAAATAATTTAGAAAAATTTGGAACAGAATTTCCAGTACAATTAAAAGATTCTAAAGAAAAAACTAAACAAACATGTTTAAAAAGATACGGAGTTGACAATCCAAATAAATCTGAAATTGTTAAAAAGAAATTATTAAAAAGTAGAGAAGGAAAATTTGATTGGAATAATAGAAAAAAATCTAAAGTAACATGTTTAACAAAATATGGTGTTATAAATGTGAGTCAAATTGAAGAAGTTAAACAAAAGAAAAATACTAAACAATTTAAAGAGAAACGAAGACAATATATACTTAATGGTGGAGCTGCTCATTGTAATAAATTTGTACAAAATCCATCTAAACCACAGATTGAATTATTTAAATTAGTACAACAAGTTACTCCATATCCGATAATGAATTATCCTTGTTTAAATAAAAGTATTGATATAGTTATTCCATCTTTGAGTTTAGCTATTAAATATGATGGTTCATATTGGCATCAAGATAAAGAAGCAGATAATAAACGTCAAAAATTACTTGAAGATGAAGGGTGGAAATTTATTAGATATGTTGATAAAATTCCTTCTATTAAAGAATTAAAAAATGATATTATGGAGATGTTATAAATGCAACCATATGGAAATACAAAAATAAAACATAATTATAGAAATCATCCTTATAAATTGTTACATGGTTTAGGGAATTGGTGGGAAGATATGGATACTTTTGGTAAGAAAAAAGCTCGGCAAAAATCTAAAAAAAAATTATTAGAGAGCAATTAAGAGGTTACTATGAATAAAAATATTTCAAAATACTTATCAGAGTTAATGTCTAAGATCCCATGTAAGGAGTCTACAATATCTCCTAAAAGAAAAGACATGGAAATTCTTAGAGCTGCTATTATTGCTGAATATGATGCAATAAATTTATATGAGCAAATGTCAGAAGCTGCTACAAATAAAGATATTAAACGAGTGTTGTTAGATGTAGCAAATGAAGAGAAAGTTCATATCGGAGAATTTGAAGCTTTATTGGAAAGAATTGATCTAGAACATGAACCTAATGAAGATAAAGGTGAAGAAGAAGTAGAGGAATTATAATGTCAATATGTTTACATTGTCAAAAAGAATATTATGAGCGGGAAAATGATAAAGGAACTATATTTCAATTATTTTGTTCAGAACAATGTGCTGAAGATCATGAAGAGGTATTAAAAAATCAAGATTGGCCAAGAGATCCTGCTTTAAAATATAAAGTACCTGTTGGAGAAATAGCTTGTCCTCATTGTGGAACTGTACAACATGGGGTTTTATCCCCAATATGTGGTGGTTGTGATAAAGCATATTGGACAATCGAAGAATGTGATGAAAAGAATAATCCATATTTTTATAAACAAGGAGAATAATATTATGCCTAAAAAAGATGGAATGGGACCTGATGGAATAGGACCAAAGAAAACTGATAAAGGAACACCAACACCAAGAAGAAATGGTTCAGGTGGTGGTCAAGGACAAGGTGGTGGAAAACAAAGACAAGGTAACAAATCTCCAGGTATGCCAGGTGGGGGTCGAGGTCGAAGGAATACATAATGTCTATAAAAGTAGTTCATTGTCAACATTATGATTATGATGTTTATATTGGTAATGGAACAATTTGGGGAAATCCATTTGTTATAGGGCGAGATGGAACTAGAAAAGAAGTTATTGATAAATATAGAGTATATGCTTTAGGTAGTAAAACAATTATTGATTCATTACCATTCTTAAAAGATAAGGTATTAGGTTGTTGGTGTAAACCAAAAGCATGTCATGGAGATGTATTAATAGAACTAGTTGAAAATAAAATAATACTTACTATATAAGGAATAATATGGGTAAATGGAAATATGAACCACCACAAAAAAGTGAAGAATGGAAAAAATTGGAAAAATTCTTTATAGGTATTGATCCGAGTTTGAAAGGCAATGCTATAGTTATTACCAATGATTCTGGTGAGATAATCAATGAACATTTAATTAGTACTAATAAAGAATGTTACATAAACCCTGAACAAAGAATTTTAGATATATTTGAACAAATGAATTATATATTTAATACAGTAAGACTTGATAGAGTATATATTGAAGGTTTAGCTTATAGTTCTAATAGTACTACTTTATTTGAACGTTGTGGTCTTATGTATTTAATTGTAACAAAACTATTAAAAGAAGATATAAGATATTCAATAATTCCACCAACAATGTTAAAAAAATGGCACACAACAGATGGTCATGCAGATAAAAAATTAATGATGCGAATTGCAAAATGTAAGTATAGAATTGATTTTCAAGATGATAATATATGTGATGCATACTGCTTAGCAATGATGGCATTAGAAGATTATCAAAATAATGTTAAGAGGGATTAATTATGGACAAATTTAAACTAAATAAATATTTACAAGAAATACAAAATCTACACATATTAGAAATAATTCCTCAAAAAGGAGCAGGGGTTTTAAAATTAGGAATGACTCTTTCTCAATTTAGAAAAAAAATTCCAAATTGAGAAAGAATATCAAAAAAGAAAATATAATTATGAAGAATACCATGTGCATATACATTTTGAAAGTAATAAATGTAATTTTATTGAATTTTATAACGGATTAATTTCTTATAAAAAATTTCATTTTTTTTAAAATAATCTTGGAAAAATTGTAAATATTTTTTGTTAAAAATTGATCCAAAATCAGAAATAATAGAACAAAACACTTCTATTATTTCTAACAAATTAGGAATCTCATTGTGGACTTCATCAGGTATTAAATTAAATTCTGCAGGTTTGTTTAAAGCAGGTTATTATAAAAGGTAAATAAATTATGATTTCAAAATATTTAAAATGGCTTCAAGAAAATACTAATTTCTGGAAAGGTGGCCAAAGAGGTGGTTTAGATAGAGTTCCATCTCCAGTAGCAGCTTTTGAATTAATATATGGTAAGAAAGCACCTTCTGGTATGAGAGGCATGTATCCTGGTAAATCAGAACATAAAACTTGGAATGGTATATCTATTGATGCTCATATAGAAGATAAATGGTTAAATGATCTTAATAATATTAAACAAATTGAAATGCGAGCATCTTGTGAAGGACATGATAAACAATGGGTTACTTTTATAGTATTTAGAGTAATGCCAAATAAAGATAATGATATTAAGTATTTAGATAAAATTAAAAAATCTTTAAATCAAGGTGTTACAAAATGTGATTATAAGATAGGACAACAAGGAAGACCTCGATTTATTGTTACTACTAAATTATGGTATGGGCAACCTGGTTGGGGAAAATGGTGGACTACATTAGCAACCAGAGTTAAAAAAGCAACGAGGTAAATTATGAAAAAAGTAAAATTTGTAATACATAATCATCATGCGAAGCGTGCCGGGTTCCATCAGGATATGCGCTTCCAAGACCTTAATAAATCTAATCACTGGCACTCATTTGCTATTCCAAAAGGAATTCCATTAACTTCTGGTAAAAAAGTTTTAGCGATCAAAACTCATATTCATTCAGAGAAAGAAGCTTTATTTAAAGGTGATATTCCAGCGGGTGAATATGGTGGTGGTAATATAGAATTGTTTGATCAAGGAATAGCTCAATTAAATAAATTTACATCAGCTCATATAATTTTAATATTACAAGGTAAAAAAGTGAATGGTCTTTATCATTTAATTTCACTCGGAAATGTTAATCAAAAAAAATTTAAACAACAAAATTATATTTTATTTAAATCAAAAGTAAATATAACAACCCCTCTAAGAATTACTCCTAAAGAAGAAACATTCTATCAAAGACAAATTGCTAAATTTAATGCAATTTTAAAGAAATTATAATCAAATGGAAACATTCTCAGTTCGAGTTTGTTTCCATTTTTTTTTGTAATTTTAGAAACAAACTCACCTATATTTAGAAACAATTCATAAAAATTAGAACATATTAATACTAAACTTATACAAATACTATATTTAAAATAGAGCAGGATATTTATGATACTTTGTGGCTATGGATGTGGACAAGAAGGAAAGTATCAATTTAAGAATGGAAAATGGTGTTGTTCTAAAAGTACCTCAATATGTCCACAAATGAAGAAAATAAATTCTGTTTTAAATACAGGCAGAGAAAAAAGTTTATATACAAGATTACTATTAAGTAAAAGTTTGACATGTAAGAAAAAATCAAAAGACCATCGAAAAAAGCTTAGTGTTGCGCATACAGGTAAAACTTTAACTAAATCACATAGACAAAATATAAGTAAAGCAAATAGTAGAAAAAACTAACAGAAGATCATAAACAAAAATTAAGAGATGCGCGAATTGGTGTTTCAGGATATTATAAAGGTAAAAAATTAACAGAAGAACATAAAAGAAAAATAAGTAAATCAAATAAACATAAAAATAGCTTTACAATTGAATATATTAAAGAAAACCACTCAACTTTTGCTAAAGTTGAAGAAATGAGATATAAACCTGGTAGTGATAAAAATGAAAAAGTAATACAAGTACATTGTAAAAATCACAAATGTAAAAATTTAAAAGAACAAGGTGGCTGGTTTACACTTAAATATTATTATATATCTAATAGAATTTGGTCTATAGAAACTAATCAAGTTTCGAATTATTTTTATTGTTCAGATAAATGTAAACAAGAATGTTCATTATATAAAAAACTGTTGCTCAATTAATTAAAAAAGATCAAATAAATGCAGGATATATAGAAGAAGAACTTTATACAACAGAAGAATATCAAACTTGGAGAAATGAGGTATTAAAACGAGAAGAATATCTTTGTGAATATTGTGGAGAAAAAGCTAATCATGTGCATCACTCTCGTCCACAGAAATTAGAACCAGGTTTTGTTTTAGATCCTGATTTTGGAGTAGCTTGTTGTGAAAAATGTCATTATAAATATGGTCATAAACCCGGAACAGAATGTAGTACTGGAAATTTAGCAAATATGATATGTTAGAATATAGGAGATATAAATTTTATGAAATCAGTTAAACTAGAAGGAAATGCTTTGGAAGTTGCAACATCAAGATATCTTATGAAAGGTGAAGATTGGGATATGTGTGCTAATAGAGTTGCTGATACAATGGCTGTTGTTGAAGATAAAAGAATTAAATATAGAGATGCATTTTATGAAATGATAGGCAATATGGATTTTTTACCAGGCGGTCGTATTTTGAGAAATTCTGGTAGAACAAGGGGATCACTTTTCAATTGTTATCATTTACCCGTCAATGACAATATAGAAAGTATTGGTCAATTTTTAAAAGAAAGTTTAGTATTGTGGTCAGAAGGTGGTGGTGTTGGCGTAAATTTTTCTAATTTAAGACCAAAAGGAGATGTTATATTAGGTAAAGGTGGAACATCTTCTGGATTAGTTTCATTTATAGAAGCTGCAGATGGAGTAGCTGCTACTATTGAAAGTGGTGGAGCTCGTCGAGCAGCCGGTCTTGTTCATGTTGATGTATCTCATCCAGAAGTTATGGATTTTATTGATGCTAAAGTGGTACATGAAAAAATATCTCATTTTAATATTTCAGTGGCAATCAATGATGATTTTATTCAAGCAGTAGAAACAGATTCAAATTGGACTTTTAAATTTAATCAAAGAAAATATGGAACAATAAAAGCTAAAATAATTTGGGATAAAATAGTATCTAATATGATTAAATCAGCTGAACCAGGATTAATAAATTGGACTAATTTTCAAAAAAATAATTCCTGGTATTATGACCCAGTGTTAGGTACAAATCCTTGTGGGGAAACATGTCTTTCAAGTAGAGATGTTTGTGATTTAGGTTCTTTAGTTTTACCTAATTTTATTACTGGTAATGTTAATACAAATTGGATTAAGTTAGAACAAACAATTAAATTAGCAGTAAGATTTTTAGATAATGTTATACAATGTAATAAATATGTTATGAAAGAAATTGAAAATAAAGCTAATACATCAAGACGAATAGGTATTGGAGTTTTAGGTGTAGCTGAATATTTATTTGCTAAAAAAGCTAAATATGGTAGCGATAAATCTATAATGGAGCTTGAACGATTGATGCAATTTATTAGAAATAAATGTTATGAAGCTTCTATTGAATTAGCTGCTGAAAAAGGATCATTTCCAGCATTCAATCCAGTCCTTTATGGAAAATCATCATTTATTAGAAAATTACCTGCATCTATTAGAATGGATATTAAAAAATATGGTATAAGAAATGTAACTTTACAAGCAATTGCTCCAAATGGAACTGTAAGTTTATTAACTCCATATACAGGTTCTGCTGAACCATTATTTGCTAAAGCTTATTTAAGAAAAGATAGAGTTAGTGAAAGAATATATGTTCATCCAATGTATGAAAAAATGATTAAAAATAATGTTGAAATACCAGAATGGTTTGTAGATTCTTTCGATCTAAAACCACAAGACCATTTTAATATTCAAGCAGTTATTCAAAAATATGTTGATAGTTCAGTATCAAAAACAATCAACTTACCAAAAGAAACTACCTCAGAAGATTTAAGTCAATTATTACTTGAAAATATTACGGATTTAAAAGGTGTCACAGTATATCGAGACGGGAGTCGTGGGGAACAACCTTTAAATCAAATCACAAAAGAACAAGCAATAGAACATATTAAAAAAGGTATAGTTAAAAATACATTAGAAACCGGAGATGTTCAATGTGTTAATGGTAAATGTGATATATAAATAAAAGGAGTAAAACATGTTACTTTTAGAAGCAAATCAAGTATGTCCGCATGGATCGGATTGTCCATATAATACATTTAATGAATGTGTTGGAGTGGATCAAGATAGATTAACCTCATTTCAATGTGATTATGTATCAAATGGAGTATTTGTTGAAAATGGTCAACAAAGAAATAGACTTGATCAAACAGGTCAAATGAAAATTATACTGGAGTAAAATATATGGATGATATAGAATCAATAAAATCTGATGATTTAGGTGGTGAGTTAATAATTCAGAATCTATTAGAAGATTTTGCTACACAAAGAGAAGCTTTACTTCAAATGGTTACAGATGTGGAAAAACTTAAAGTTGATATCGACAAACTTTTTCCAGAAAAAATGAATATTAGATATGCAAAATTATTTGAAGAAAAGATTAAAACAGCAGTTTCAATGTTTAATGTGTTGTTAGATATCCGTAAAGAATTATTAAAAACGACCAAAGATGAGATTGATATTAGAAGAAAAGTCACTGGTAAGGGTGATTTAAATGAATTGATTGATGTTCGCAAACTTGCATCAAAGATTGAAAATTTTGAGTCTAAAAAAGATAAATTAAAAAAGAAAAAAAATAAATTAAAATTTGAACCAAATCCAGAATTATTAATGGAGGAAGTACTTAATGGTTGATATAGATAAAGTCGATGAAGAAATAGAAGTATCTGAGAAAGATCGAAAAGCAGATGAAAAACTAAAACAAGAAGACTCAGCTAAAATGTCAGAAGCTCTTAGTAGTATTAAAGTTGATGATAGTGATATTCATTTAGAAAAAGTTGATAAAAAATCTTTAGAAGATTCTGATGAAATAAAAGATTTGTATGCAGAGTTTAATGATTTTATTGAAGTTAAAGGTGAGATGAAAGCTGAGATTGGTGAAAAGAAAACAGTATCTACTGGAATTGATGTTTTAGATGCAATGTTAGGTGGCGGTTTTCCTGTTGGAGCTTTATCAATTATTGTTGGTAATCCTGGGTCAGGTAAATCAATGCTTGCAATTCAAACTATGGGTGCAGCTCAAAGAGAACATAAAGGATGTTTAACATCTTTTCTTGATTCAGAAGAAGCAACTACTAGTCAACGTTTAGCAAATTTAGGTGTTAATAGACCAAAAATCAATCCGTATACAGACATTACTGTTGAAAAGGTTTTTAAACATTTAGAAGTAATGTGTTTATTTAAAGAGAAAAAAGGTATTGTTGATATTCCGTCTGTATTATGTTGGGATTCAATAGCTAATACATCATCTCAAAGAGAAAGAGAAGTTGAAGATTTAAATCAAGCAATTGGATTTAAAGCAAGATTATTATCATTCTTGTTGCCAAAATATATTGCAAAATGTTCAAAATATAATATAGCATTTATTGCTGTTAATCAAATGAGAGAACAATTAGCAATGGGGCAATTTGCTCCAGCTAAAGAATTAAGATTTCTTAGTACTGGAAAATCATTGCCTGGTGGTCAATCATTAAAATTTAATGCTTTTGTATTACTTGAAATGAAAGCTAAAGGTGTTCTAGATTCAGCTAAATATGGCTTTGAAGGAATTTTAGTAAATGTAACTAGTGTTAAGAATAAGCTTATGCCACCCAATATGAACGTAGAATTAATTGGTGACTTCTTAACTGGTTTTTCAAATTTTAGAACTAATTATCATTTTTTAGTTAAATATAAAAGATTAAAATCTGGAGCTTGGAATTATTTAATATCTGATCCAGAACAACAAAAATTTCGCACAAAAGACGCAGAAAATTTATATAATGAAGATAATAGATTTAAACTAGAGTTTGATAAAGCAGTTAAAGAATGCATCCAGATTGAAATTATAGATCCAACAATAGTTAAACATGACTAAATCATGTGAATATGGTTGTGGTCAAAAAGCTAAATTTTCTCCAATAAAAGGACGAACCAAATGGTGTTGTTCTGAATTTCTTCTAAAGTTCAGGGGTTAAAAATGTCCAAAAAGAAACAAAATTATATTCCCCTGGAATAAAGGTATTAAAACTGGAAAACATTCAGAAGAATGTAAAATTAATTGTGAAATTTTTAGAATAAGATCAAATCCAAATAAAATTTCTAAAGAAAAATATTATACATTTTTTAAATATCAAACGTTGATATAACAAGTTTTAGAAAGAGAAGATTATATTTATGAATACTGTGAAGTAAAAGCAACTCATGCACATCATTCACGTCCTCAGAAATTAGAACCAGGTTTTATACTTGATCCTGATTTTGGAGCAGCTTGTTATGAAAAGTATCATTATAAATATGGACATAAAGATGAATGTAGTACTGGAAATATAGCATTTATTATTTGTAACTCAAGTTAGCTTCTGAAGGTAGTTTATTTTTAGAACAAAATAAAAATGAATACCAAAATATATATGTTACTTAAAAAGGGGAAAAATTATGAATATGTCTGAAATTTTACAAGATTATGTTGATTCTACAATTAAAAAAATAGTTGACAATCCAGATGATGTTAAAATAACTACAACTGTTTCTACAAAGTCAGTTATTGTTCAAATTAAAAGTGATCAAGAAGATTTGGGAAAAATCATTGGTAAAAAAGGCAGAACAATTGAGTCATTAAAAATATTAACTTTAGCAATAAAAAATACTCAGTTTCCGAGAGATACAAGACGTGTTGTTCTTGAGATTATTGAGGATGAAGATTCTAGTTTTTTAGATTTATAAGGAGGAGTAAATATGTTACAAAAAGAAAGTAAAATAAGAGTTCTTGAAAACTTTTATGGACTTGATTATGTTTTCTTTGGCAAACCAGTTCAAAAAATGCAATCTTGTTGTGAAGCATTAGTTGAAGATTATATGACTATTAAAGGTGCATTTATGTCATTAATGATTGAAATGTATGACATGATTAAACATAAACCAAAAGAACTCACTGAAAAAGTCAATAGTGATGATCTAAGAGTACAAGCAAGAGAATCTGCAAAGGTTGCTAGAACTAATGCCAGACAACTTGTTGAAACAAAACAAGGTAGAGCAGATGTTAAATTAGCCTTAAAAGAAGCTTTAGAAGAAAATTCTGACCTTAATATTGAAGACGAAGTTAGAGAGACTATCAGATCAAAAGCTTTTGGTTTAGCTGTTGATAATTTACTTATTGGTAGAGCTCTTAGTGAATCAGAATCTGTTGATAAATTAAATGAATGGGATGGACAAATTGTTGAAGATGCTTATAAGGTGTTAAGAGACAACATGGTTGAATCAGCATTGTTTATATTAGAGGCTAATGAGCTTACAAAGTAATGAATTTGGACAGTTATTAAAATATATAGAAGATGAAACTTCAAAAACTAATTCAATAAAAAAAGATAGTTTGAAAAAAATTGAAGAAGAAGTTTCCACGAATACTAAACAATTAATTAAAGACTCCCTTGAAGGAATCTATTCGGATGTTAAATTTAATATTCCGAAGCAGACCTCAAGGGGGTTTGTTGTAAAAAATTTTGAGTCTCTTATGAGAGCAAAACTTATCGACCAACATAAGAGAATGCAAAGTTATGATAGATCATATATCTCTGTTACTGAATTATTTAATTGTTTAAGAAAAACTTATTATGTAAGAAAAAAATATGAAATTGATATTTCTAAAGAATATAATTTTTCATATTTATATATGATAAATAAAGTAGGTAACACAGTTCATGATTTAATTCAAGAGTTATATGATCATACTGAAGTAGAAAAAACTCTTATATCTGAAAAATATAAAGTTAAAGGTCGTGTTGATGGTATAAGAGATAATTTTCTATTAGAATATAAAACTATTGATGAATCAAAGTTTAAAGGCAAATGTTTTCCAATGCACTATCTTCAAGGAATAATTTATGCTTTTCTTTTAAATTCTGAATATGATTATAAAATTGATACAATAACTATTGTTTATATAATTAGAAATTTAAAAAGAATAATTCCATTTGATTTACCTTTGGATAATGAAAAAGCTAAATCATTTTTAAAATTTGGACCTCTTTTAATTGATTGTCTAAAAAATGATATAGTTCCAGAAACTATTAATTCGGATAAAGAACAATGTCATTGGTGTCAATATAAAAAATACTGTGATAAAGAAAAAAATATAATTACAAAACCCAAAGAAGAAAAAAATGCTAAGTCTGTATTTTTACTATAAAGGATGGTAATATGATTGTTCTATGGCCATTAATTACATCTAAAACAATTAATCCTAATATTTTGCAAGGTGTTTGTAAGTCTCTTGAAAAATATGTTTTTATACATAGATTAGATGATATTCTTGAAGCTGCAAATGCTAATATAAAGAAGAAAAACAAGAAAAGAAAAACATATTTAAAAATTCAAAAAATATTTGGAAGAAGAGTTCTTAAACTTGAGAATATAGAGTATGATACAATTGGAAATTATTTAGATGAAGTTACTAAAAATCTTCTAGAAGGTAAAAGAGATGATAGAAAATCCCCAAAACCTAGTAGCAAAACTAATAAAGGAAAATCTCCAAAACCTAGTAGCAAAACTAATAAAGGAAAATCTCCAAAACCTACAAATTCCAAACAACCTCGTAAATATCCAAGTAATATAGGCGGTAGTTCGTCAAATCAATCTGGTAATAGTGGTGGAGGAATTAATATTAATGTTCCTGAAAAAAAATATGCTCAAGAACCAAAGATAGGTAAGATGGATAATAATATACTTTCTAATGAACCCACTTGGCAACAAGTAACTGATCAAGAAGGTAATGTTACAGCTATTGGTGTAAAGGTTGTTCCATATATAATGAATAATGATCAATCATTAATTAAATTAATGTTAAGTGATAAATATAGAAAAGGTATGGATAAAGTAGTTGCAATGCAGTCAAGAAAAATGCTTAGAATTATGTTTAAAATTGCCAATTTTTCATGGAAAAAAACTGTTGGATTATTTTCATGGACTGGTTTAGTTTCTAAAAGTCTTAAAAAGAGTACTGTTACACAGGACTGGAAAAATGATATTTATTTACAAAATACATCATTCGGAAAAAATATGTTTATTATGTTAAATAAATTAGATTTAGAAGATGATTTTACTACTGATGCATCTGGTATCAAAAAATTATTTGGAATGGGTTGGAATTCTTTTATTGTTGCGGATGATATTAATAAATCAGTATCTTTTTGCATGAGTTCATATAAAGGTATGTGTTCTGTATTAAACTACTCATTTCTTTATGCTGATTCTAGAGCGGCTGCACAAGTATATAAAGATATAGAAGATGTAAGAAAATCAGCTGGTCCTTTGTTTAGATTAAATAGGAGAAAAAAAGCTATGATTACTGATGATTTAGCTCAATACAAAATAAATCAATATTCTCAAAGTACTTTATTAAATGAATCTTATTTATCTGAAGGTTTATTTTCTGATGTTTTAAAACAAATTAAAACAAATCCTAAAAAATTAGTAGGTAATTTAAAAGGAATTGGTAGTGCTGTTAAAAGAAACGACTTCAAAGCAGCATATAAAATTTCTAAGAAAATAGACCCTGGAAATAAAAAGAATCATATTCATAAAGTTATTGATAGAGAATTAAAAATCAATGCTAAATTTAAAACTAATTATAATCTATCAAATAGAGTATTTAAAAATTCAATTAATGGTTTACCAGAAGATTTAATTAAAGTTGGTTCAGCATTAGTAGCATCTTTAGCGTTAATTAATAGAGATAAAAATTATAATATAAAAAACGATTTAAAGAAAATTGTAATGCAAACTAGATCTAAACAAACTGATAAAACTCAATATGAAAAAGATGTTAAAACAGCTTTTATTTTTGCAATAATTTCAGTTGTTTTTACATCATCTATTAGTATTTGGTTAATATATATAATAGTTTCTTGGACAACAATAGCAACAACAACTTTATATACAAATATTATACCACTAATAGCAATCACTGGAATGATTTATTTATTAAAATTTTTAGCAGCTCATGAAGAAAATAAATCAACACCTGAAACTGTGCGTAAGGAGGTTCTAAATGGATTTGAGTAAATTAGAAGATGTAGAAGTTAATGCTGAAGTTAATGGTTTGGAATTGTACAGTGATCAATATCCGTTTAGACTACCATTAAGAATTTCAAGTTTTGAGAACGAAGCAGAGTATGTAAAATTTATTAGAAATTGTGAAAGACATATTAGAAGCAGCATTGAATATAAACAATGGAGAAATTATATAATTGATGTGTTAGGTGTACAAACTTGTATGATCACTAATGAAAGAATGGATCAATGTACAATTGAAGTACATCATCATATTCCAAGTTTATTTGTTTTAGTTAAATCAATCGCTAATAAAATGATAGATGAAGAAAAAGAATTTTCTACATTTGATATATCACTAGAAGCAATTAAATATCATTTTCAAAATAAAGTTGGGTATGTTACATTAATTAAATCTATACATGAAAAATTTCATAATGGTTTTTTAGGAGTTCCAACTAATTTAATTAGAGGTAATTATCAGGCATTTGTTGAAGAATATTCTTCTCATATAGATGATGAAGATTTAGATGTTATTCAACAAAGATTATCAGTCACTGAGTCTAATTGTGGTTGGTCAAGAGATGATTACCCAGGACAACAAGCAGTTAATGAGGGATAATCAATGTTTACTATTGATAAAGAAGCTAAGAAAAATAAAATAATTCCTATTAATGTAGATTATATGGGTGTTCGTTATACAACAGAATCTAATAAGTTTATTTTTCCGTCACCTTCTTTTTGGTTGTTAGAAAAGAATTTATTTTTTCTAACAGCCAATTCTGAAAAAAAATCATTTGATCAAAAATATATTATGAGACCAGATTATTTATCTTATGATGAATATGAAACAGTTGTTTTAGCTCCATTATTAATGTATGTTAATAGAGTTTTCACTGTTGAAGATTTTAATTTAAATGAAGTTATTATTCCAAAAATGCCGTATATAGTTGAAATTTTAATTGATAAATTTCCTGAACTCCCACCAGATAAATTAGAGGTGACAAATTGGTAGTTAAAGAAAAGTTTATATTATTAAAAGACATTCCAAATATTCTTAATATTTCAGCAACCAGTTTGAGAGCACACCGAGTAGATGATGGGATAGAAACACTTCATTCAATTATGTCATTGCTTGAGAAAAAAATAAATCACTTTACTAAAAAGAAAGTTTATAAACTTTTAAAAACTAAAGAAAATTTATTTGAAGTTGTTTATTTACCAAAATATAATTTACCAGTTACATTTAATAGAGGCACTAACCAAATAATTATTAATTTAAGTGCATTTGGTACAAGAGAAATTACTACTATAAATCCTACACCAAGAGATTTATATGGTTGTCTTGTTTATGGTGTTTGTTTTTGGGAATTAATATCTAAACAATCTTTACCTTCAAGAATAGCTCCACATATCACTGCATTTTTATTATCAACTTTTATTAGAATTTTTGGAAAAGAATATGGATTAATTGGAACGTACTCTACTCAAATTCCTAAATTAAAATTTATAATTTCTTGTTATATATATTCTTCTTTTTTTAATATTAGTGGTAATAAAATGCTAAGAAATTCAGCAATTGGTATATCATATGATTTTAAACAAGATTATGATAAATTAATTAAATACGATTTTTCTAATCCTAATGATTTTATTAAAGCATTAGATGAATTGAAAGTTTTACCAGGAATAGGAAAATATAATTTTGTTTCAAAAATATTAAGATTTTTAAGTTTACATTTCATTCCAGCTATTGAAGATTGTGCTAGGTTTATATCTTTAATGACAACTAGTAACGTTCCTGGGATTACTGATAAATTATCCCCAGCTTTTTATTATAGATATAACGAAACAGAATTTGATATTTTAATGCAAATATCTAAAAGAATTTTTAAATAGGGTATAAATATGAAATGTGAATATGGTTGTGGGCAAGAGGCTACTTACCAATTTAAGAATGGTAAATGGTGTTGTAGTAAACATTATAGTTCTTGTGAAGGAATGAAACAGATAAATTCTATTAAAAATAAAAATAAAATAAGATCAAAAAAAACAAGAAGAAACATATCTAAATCACATAAAGGGTTAAATACATGGAGCAAATATACAATATTTTCAGAAAAATCAAAAGAAAAAATGAGTAAGAATAGATTAGGAATTAAACTATCAGAAAAAACAAAAAGAAAAATGTCTAAATCTAAAACTGGTATAGAAATATTTAAAACAAGATTGTCAATCTCTAAAATTAAAAAAAAATATTCTACATTTTTTAAAATAGAAGAAATGAGATATAACCCCGGAAAAGAATCTGAAAAAGAAATACAAGTGCATTGTAAAAACCATAATTGTAAAAATAGTAAAGAACAAGGCGGTTGGTTTACTCCAACAGGTAATCAATTTGATGGTCGTAGGAGAGCTTTAGAAGATATTAAAGGAAATGATGGTTCATATTTTTATTGTTCAGAAGAATGTAAACAGGAATGTCCATTATTTAATATAATTAATGATCCAAATAAAATAAAAATAAAAATAAAATATTATACATATTCTGAATATCAAACTTTCAGACAACACGTTCTAAAACGAGAAGATTATCTTTGTGAATATTGTGAGGAACAAGCTATTCATGTTCATCATTCAAGACCACAAAAACTCGAACCAGGTTTTGTTTCAGATCCTGACTTTGGAGTAGCTTGTTGTGAAAAATGTCATTACAAATATGGGCATAAAGATGAATGTTTCACTGAAAAATTAGCTATAAAGGAGTGCATATAACATGGATGTTTCTAATACATTATTTGGCTTTTATCGTGCCTTAGTGGTTGGTAACAAAGATTTGGAATTTAAAGGTCGAGTGTTAGTTTGGATTCCTCAAATAATGCCAGAAATTGAGAAAGATAGAGGTTTGTTAGCAAATCCTGCTAATAATCCAGTTGGGGGACGAAATGAGGAGGGTAACAATGAACATCATTATATGGGCACCTCGTATATTCCTAAAAGGGGTTCATGGGTTTTTATATTTTTCGAAAGCGGTAATCCTAGCAATCCTTATTACTTTGGTGCTTGTGATTTGGAGAATACTACAGTATTGCCAGAATGCCAACTCGGAGGAGAACCAGAAGACAAGTGGGTTATGTTTAAATCCCACAAAGGAAGAACAGTAGTTATATCTGATGATCCTGATGATGAAAGAGTTGAAATTACTGGGAAGAAAAGAAAATTAAAAGATAAACCTTCAGGTGATTTAGAATCAGTATATGAGATTGATGGTAATCAAACTACTATATTACTTGATGAAAGAGAAGGTAAAGAAAAAGTTTTAATTAGAACATATAAAGGTGATTTTATTCATATAGATATTGATGGACAAAACCTTCAAATAGAATTTGCTAATGATATTAGTATAGAATGTGGAGGAAAGTTAAGTATTAAAGCTATAAAAGATATTCATATAAAAACAGATGCTAATATGTATCAAGAATCAGTTTTATCTACTCATAGAAAAGCAGGTTCAAATATACATGAAAAAGCAGGAATAGGTCACCATACACAAGCTGGTACTATAATTGCTAGGGATTGTAATCCTATTCATGATAATTATAATGAATCAATTTCAGCAGAACCATCTAAACCTACTAAACCAGTTGGGAATAGAAATACTTAATTTAAAAGAGGAACTTTTTATTGAATCTACTAAACTCGTTGGTATAAGGAAAACATAATGGCTGATATATTTTTAAGATCTACTTGTTCAATTTTTTGCATCTTATTTGAATTGGATTTAAAAGGTGGTTTATCATATCCTCAACAACCTGGGGGATTAGATGGATTAGCTGTTACAGGAACTGGACTAGGAATAGTTGATGGTATATGCGCAGGTTATGGTTCACAAATTGATTCTATTGTAGGATCATTAGGAGCTGCTAAAAGTGCTATGAATTCTCCATTTAGTTTAACAAGAAATGAATTGAATAGTTTAATTGGTAGTGCTACAACTTCTTCTAACGAATTAAGCAATGGATTAAGCACAATTTCAGATGCGGCATTTAATTCAATACCTCCACTTCCTGATGTAAGTAATATAGATAATTTACTACAAAATTGTGGTTTATTAAAAAATAGTCTTCTTAGTGGAATTTCTAGCCCAGTTGGGATGGTAGATAGTTTAATTGGTCAACAAGAAGATATACTTAAAAATGCTATGAATAATGCTATTAATTCTTTATCTAATATGATAGAAGCACCGATTGGTTTTTTAATAAATAATATAAATGGGTTATTAAAAGGACTTGGAATTGGAGATCTCCTTTCACAATTTGATGGTTTAATAAATTGTATAGAAGGTATTTGTGGTAGAAATTTTGAATTAGAAAATCTTCCTGAATTAGATTCTAATGATTTTCCAACTGAGCTTGAATACTTAGCAGCAGTTGATGATAGAAATTCTCTTCTTCAAGTAACAAGGCAACCTTATATAGATTATTTAGATGCTCAAATAGCTTATGTTAATAATTTAATACTTGAGATGAATTTAGATGATAATGGAGAATTTAAATTAGATTCACTATTAGATACTATTCCTAATATATCAACAGATTTAGTTGCTAATATAACAACTATTTCAGAATCAATTGCTGAAACCATAGAAATATCTGAAACTAAATTAGCTGAATTTAGTATAGCTGCTGAAGAAGCTATTGAGTTAGTTTTAAACCCACCAGCTGTTATACAAAAAGTACAAAATACGCAAAGTTTCTTTACCTAAAAAGGATTCGATATGAAAATACCATTAAAACCAAGTTTAATGAAAATAAGAAGAGGTAAACCTTTATGGATTATTATACATCATACCTCTGAATTATATGTGAATCCAGAAGCTAAAATTGATAATCCAAAATTTCAATTAAAAGGATTATCAAAAGGTGTATTAGAATTAAAACAAGCAGATATAAATTATCATTATGTAATAGATAAAATAGAAGAAGATTATCAACCTATTGTTTGTAGACCCTTTGTTTTTTTATGTAATTGGCCAGATATTGCTCCAAGTATAAATAATAGAGCACTCCATGTTGCACTTTTGGGCGATTATAATTTTAAAGTGCCAGAAAAAAGAATGTATGAAATATTAGCTTTTAGGATATTAAATCCAATGTTAAAAATGTTTAAGTTATCTCCAAATAGAATTAAACTCCATAGAGATGTATCCTCTAATAAAGATCTAACATGTCCAGGCGATTTTATAGATGAAGCAATGCTTGAAGCAACAATTAGAAGATTTATTATTAAATAATGAAAACTCCTGCCAAAAAAATAGAAACTAATAAATTATGTGACTATGGATGTGATAAACAAGCTAATTATAAATTTATGAATGGTAAATGTTGTTGCTCTGATGAATGGTTTAGATGTCCATCAAAGAAAAAAGAAAGAAGTATACAAAGAAAAAAAGATTGGAAAAATTGGAAAAATATTGATCAATGGAAAGAAAATGTTTCTGATGGTGTTAAAAATGCTTGGTTAAATAAAGAAAAAAGAGATAAATGGAAAAAAAGCATGCAAGGAAATAATTCATTAAATATTAATATTTTAAGAAATAGATATCCTATTTTATTTGAACATGAAGATATAAAAGAAAAAAATAATGAAATATTTGTAAGATGTAAAGAATGTAATATATGGTTTAAACCTAATTATAATAGTTTATATGAAAGAATTAGACAATTAAAACCAGATGGTAATAATGGTTCATATTTATTTTGTAGTTATAAATGTAAAATCAATTCAAACTTTTTTTGTGAGTCATTAAAAGTTTCTAAAAAACAATTAAAACAATTCCAAAGGTTTTCAAATATAGTTTGGAGATATACCAGACAAACTCTAAAATCCCATCAAATAAAAAATATTGAACTAAGAGGTAGAAATAAATATCATTTAGATCATAAATATAGTATTTACGAAGGATTTAAAAATAATATAAATCCTAAAATATTATCCCATCATAAAAACCTTCAAATGATACCTGAAAAAATAAATATCCAAAAAAGTTCTCAATGTTCTATAACATTACAAGAACTTCTTTCTTTTTGAGTATGTTTCCATTATAATATTTTTAATTAAATATATATATTGACATATAGAGTCCAATATGTATTAAACGATATAGTTATATATATTAATATACATAGCACAATACAACTATATTGTATAATTTTAATTAAAAAAGGAAATTCACTATGCTTGAGTTTGAAAAATTAGAACAAAAAAAATGGACAGTAACTTTAAATGAAGAAGAATTAATTCTGAATTTAAAATCTTCATCTGTTACTAACAAATTTCATATTGTTACAGATTTTGTTGAAGGTGTCAACAAAATACTCGGAGATGATTTTGAAAAATGGTTTTTTGAATTTGTTAAAAACTATAAAGATAAAAATGATATTCAATATTTAATTACGAATGTAGGTTTATTGAAAGAATATATAGATGAATATTTCAACATAACTGGCGTTGATTATTCTAAATTTGTAGATAGATCAAAAGTTAAAAAAGGTACTATTTTATTTGAACCAGCTGAAATTAAAAAAATAATTAGAGTATCTGGTTACTTAAAAATATATTCATTTATTTCTATTAGACAAGATATTATATTATCAAATTCTGTTCATAAGAAAATATATAATTTAATTGTTGAAGATATCATGAACACAGATGTTGTATATAAAATATTTAATATAGTTAAGACAAAAGTCTTTAGATACAACTTAACAGATCGGTATATGTGGGAATATATCAAAATGATTCAATGTAAGTCAATCGACGTTCATACAGTTGAAATATTCAACTTTATTATGAATCAGATTCTAATATTATGTGAAGAAGATAAAAATCCAATAACATATTTTGTTGGAGTTATTGAAGAATCAGTTAAATGGTTCTTAAGATCAGTTTATAAGAAAACAGTTGTTTATGATGATTCAGTTTCAACAGAAGATATCCATGGATTGAATGTTGATAACTTAAAGACTTATAGTTATAATGATACTCTTGGAAGATTGAAGGGTATTGCTTTTGATTATATTTATAAAGAAATTGATAAATCAACTCCAATGGCTGTTGATAATGATGATGCTGCAGATAAAAACTTAGCAGATTTTCAACAAAGAGTTCAAGATATTGAATATATCTCACCACTAAGTGATTGTTTAGTTTTTCCTTTATTATCAAGAATTACAAATATTCCTTATTTTCATTTTAAAACATTATCCCCAGAACATTCAATGGTTCTTTCTGTTTATCTACAAAAACTATTACAACAAGTTTTTAAAAATGAATATTCTTATATGTTCTCAATGTTAAACTTTTATCCAACATCTTCTCCAGCAGTTGCTACAACTTATAAAATTAAGAATGTTAATAATGATGCTGGGTTTATTAATGTTCAGGATAAGACTAATAATTTTTTTGGATTTAAAACTAAGATATTACCGTATAAAATTATGAGTTATTTTGTTGGAAGAACCTCAAGAGTTAATTTCTTTAATATATTTGATGGAACTCCTTATGGAGGTATACCACTATCAAAAATTGAAAGTAATATGGTAAAGTTTTATACATTATATTTTTCTAACCAGTTAGAAAATAAGATTAAAGAACTATCAGATTTAGTTGATTTAGATTTTTAAAACAAAAAAAAGAGCAGTTATTTATATTTTAGCTGCTCTTTTTTTTTGTTAGATAAAATGAGGAAATGGAATTGTAATCCAATTGTTATTACTATCAACTTCTCTTAATGATGCTGATACTAATGATTTGTACGGCATATGATGTGGATTATCCATAGCCCAAAGTTTTAGAAATGAATTATCAAAATCTTTTATTGTAAACATAAGATCATTTGGTATCTTTTCATACTTACAATCTTCAGAAAATTTCCATCTATTTATAATAGTATCTGGTAAACAAAATTTAGAAAACTTAGGTGGTTTATCAATACTTACTGATCCTAATTTTTCTCCTCCATATGCATTTGGGTGAAAACAATTTGAAAGAATTACATCTAAAACAATATTATCATATAAGTTGTTAACTATAACATAATACTTTTTAATATGATAACTTGGATGAATTTTAGTGATTGTATATATTTTATTTTGGCATAATAATAATTTTGGTATAATGTTAGTATCTATTTCCCAATAGTATTTTCCTTTTAACATTTTTTTCTCCTTATAAATTTAATACAATATTTTATTATTAGTTATTAATATATATAATACTTTGATTTTAAAATTGAATCTATATATCTCTATTTTTTAGAACAAAATATAAAGATTTAAAAGGAGTTTCATATGGAAAAATTAAATAAAGATTATAAAAGTTTAAATGAGTTAATAAGAACTGCATATCAATTAATATCACCAATGACTTACAATGATGATGTTGATAGATTAACTCCAGAGTTTGTAATGAATGATTCTAAAAAAAGACCTGGATGTTATTTAAAATTAGGGCAAGGAGCTGATCATACACTATTTCCTATATGTAATAGATATGGTTATAAAGATCCTAAGATGATAAAATTTTCTTTAAAGCTTGCTAAAAAAGTAGCAGAAAGAAATGTTGGAACAGACACGTTCACAGTAATTTTAAAACTTCAAAAATTATTAAATAAGTATGATAAACCTGTTCCTAATACTGTTAGTCAAGCAGTTTTAAAAGGACAAGCTACTAAAATATTTAATAAAAAAATGAAGATTAGTGAATTAATGCAACAGTCACGATTTCAAAATGATGCTGCATCAGTAAGCCGTGGTGCAATAGTAATGGAAATCTGGTATAGAATACAAAAACTAAGAGATAAATATAGAGAATCTAACGATCCTTCGACAAAATCTAAATTAAAAAGTCAACTTAAAAAAGAAAAAATGAAACTTAAAATAGAGAAAGTTAAACTTAAAAAAGAGAAAGTTAAAGAGAAAATTAAAAAGAAATTAAAAGAATGGGGTAACTCAGACTTAAATAAAGATGATAAAGCTAAGAAATTTGTTCAGAATATGTATAATATTAAAGAAAATGCTAAAGCAAAAAAGGCGAATAAATAATGTTAAGACTTTTAAACCCATCAACATTTACGAAAAATTTAAAACCAGTAACCTCAATGATCATTACAACGAAAATTGGTGATTTTCATGAGGATGGTTTGTTTAGTGAAAGTATATTTGGGGCTTTAGGTTCTAATGATAGAAGAATAGTATTTTCATATGTTGATTTATATGGATATGTTATTCATCCATCAATATATAGAATTTTAATGCAGTTGGATAGAAAGATAGAAAAATTTATTTCTACTGAGAAATCTTTTATATTAGATAAAGATGGTCATTTAGAGATTAGTTCTAAAGGTGTAACTGGTATGAAAGAGTTTATTAAATTATTTCCTAAAATCAAATGGAGAGGTGAAACAGATTTAAGAAATAAATTAATCAAAACTGTTAAAAGAGAAACTAAAAATGGTACAATTTTTATTGATAAAATTATTATAATACCACCTGATCTAAGACCAGCTGTTAAAGGTGAAGATGGTAATTGGATGATTGATACTTTAAACGATATTTATATTTCAGTAATGAGAAAAGCTTTTCAATTAAGATCAAGTGGATCAGGTCCATTGTTTGATTTGCTTAATTATGCAATGCATCAATCAGTGATGGAACATGATAATTTTATTAGATCAAAAATTGGAAAAAAACATGGTATTATTCGAGAGCAAATGTTGGGAAAACGTATTGACTTTTCTGGACGAGCTGTTATAACACCAGATCCAAATTTAAAAATTAATCAAGTTGGAGTTCCTTTAAGATTAGCAATAGGTTTGTTTGAACCGTTTATTATGCACCGTTTATTGTATTCCGGTAGAGTTGATAGAGATGTTTTAGCTAATGGGATTAAAGAATATACTGGGATGGATCTATCAGTAGAATCAGTTAAAAGAGTAATGAAAGGTATTAAAGAGGGCGATAAAATACCAGATAATTTATATGAACTATTTTTTGAGCAAACTGAAGTTTCTATGATAGATAGAATAGTTGTTGTAAAAAGAGATCCAGTTCTTCATACTCAAAGTTATTTAGCATATTACCCTGTGTTGCATAGAGGTGATACAATGCTTATGAGTACCACGCAAGTCGGGGTCCACAACGCAGATTTTGATGGGGACTGCACAATTCTTTCTATATATTATGAAAAAAATAATAAATTGAATAAAATTCATATTAGTGAATTTCTTGAAAATGAAAATTTTGAATTTGTATCAAAACAAGAAAAATCAAATGGAATTGTTGTATCTAAATACAAACCTATAGATGAGTTATTTATTAAATCTATTGATCCAGAAACAGGATTTATAGAAAACAAAAAAATAAGTCAATATAGCATTCATGAAAATATTGATATGTATAAAATAAAAGATAAAAAAAATAGGTTTGAAGAATTTTGGTCTTCCTATGATCATTCATTAACTATATATGATAAAATGGATGATAAGATTAAAAAAATGAGCCCTAAAGAAGTATTAGCAAATCCAGATAATAAATTTTTAATAAGAGAAATAATATGAACATTTTAAATGATGGGTTAAAAAAGATACAAGATGGTTTAGATAGAGGAAGTAATTTTAGTAAGGTTGTAGGTAGTATAACAAGAAATAAAAAATTTAAAAGAGAATTAGAAATAAAAACTAATTTTCTAAACAAATATATTTCAATAATAAGACCGATTGATAGAGTGTGGTGTATTTTAAACAACATTAATGTTATACAAGATGTTCCTGTATGTGAATATTGTAAAAAAGAAAATGTTAAGTTCAAAAGAGATTCATATGGGTTTTCAAATACATGTTCATTTAAATGTGGAAACATATTAGGTTTATTAAATACAAAAACCCCAGAAGCTATAAAAAAAGCAGAGGAAACTAAAAAAATAATACTTTTAGAAAAATATGGGGTTAATCATGTTTCTAAAATTCCGGGTATAAATAAAAAGAAAAAAAGAACAGCGTTAAAAAATTTTGGAAGTTTAAAGGCCGCTTATTATGACACTGCTTCTAAAACAATAAAGAAAAAATATAAAGTTGATAATATTTCTTCCACGCCAGAGAATAAGAAAAAGAAACGTATTAATATGATAAAAAATATAGAAAAAAGAAAATTAAATGGTCATCAATTAGTACCCAATTACAATCCGGATGGTTGTAGAATAATTAACAAATACGGACTAGAAAACAACTATAATTTTCAACATGCAGAAAATGGTGGAGAATTTTATATAAAAGAACTTGGGTACTGGGTTGATGGTTATGATAAAGAAAAGAATATAATTATAGAAATAGATGAACCCTATCATTTTAGTAACGGTAATTTAAAAGAAAAAGATATAAAAAGACAAAATGAAATAGTTGACTTATTAAATTGTAAGTTCATAAGGATTAAATATGAAAAATCTTCTTAAAAGTAATATAGAATTAATACCAATTTCTGATCTTGAAATTGAATTTGATCCTAATGAAACAATAGGATATGATTTAACTGTTGATGATTATTTTACATTCTGTAGCTATGATGGGGTATTTGTCCAAGACACGATGGCTATATATCACCCTTTAACAAATGAAGCTCAACAAGAAGCTAAAACAAGAATGATGAAATTAACATCTGGAACATCATCATCTGAATTTATTTTTGGATTATCAAAAGAAATATGGGCCGGTTTATACATAATTTCAAAAGATAAAAAACCAACAGGATCTTCATTAGCTATATCTAATGAAGATATAAAAAATGCAACCGAACCATATATTGCTGTTAAATATAGAGGTCATAGAACAACAATGGGTAAAGCTATTATTAATAGTTGTTTTCCTCAAGATATGGGTTTTATGGAAGCACAAGCAACAAAGAAAACAATTAATGATAGAATTGAAGCAACTTATAATAAATACGGTAATGAAGTTATAAAAACTGTTGTAGATAAATTAAAAGATGTTGGATTTAAATGGGCTACAATTATGGCACCTTCAATGAATTTAGATTCTTTTATTTTACCAGTATCTGTTATAAAAATAAAAGAAAAATTGAAAACAGCTACACCAGAAGAGGCTCAGACATTATTAGAAGAAGCTCAAGAGATACTTCAAGAAACTTTGGATGATTCTGGTTTTGGTGATTTAGCTAACTCAGGATCAACAAAAGGTTGGGGGCAGCCAATGCAGATATTGGTTGCAAAGGGTGTTATAGCTGATCCTGATGGTAATGTTTTGGATCCTATATCAGGGTCATTTGCAGATGGATTGTCCAATAGAGAATTCTTTGACGCGTCTCAAGGGTCAAGAAAAGGTATTATTGATAGGGTTATCAATACGGCTGACACAGGTTATATGGCACGCAAATTAGCTTATCTTTTAAATACTGTTGAATTAGATAGACAGGTTAAAGATTGTAAAACAACTAGAACTTTAGATTTAAAACTTAATGATATTTTAATAAAAAGATTTAAAGGTCGATACGTTATTAAAAAAGGTAAATTGATGTTGTTTGATGATGCAAAATTTAAAGTAGGAGATATCGCTAGTTTTAGAACTCCAATTTTTTGTGAGTCTCCAAAAATTTGTCATACTTGTTACGGTAAATTATTAGAAAGACATCAAACTCCATATGTTGGAATTCTTGCTGCACAGATAATTGGAGAGCGAGGGACTCAACTCATAATGAAAACTTTTCACACGGGTGGTGCTGTATCGTTGATAAAGCGTGATATGCTTGGGGATATCATCAATAATGATCCAATGTCAGGGTTAGAAAAATAACAAGAGGTAATATTATGATTGATAATTATTTAGATTTGTTAATAGAAGCAAATGATCAAAGTAA
Organism: Candidatus Aenigmatarchaeota archaeon; assembly: GCA_017610225.1. The sequence goes on from JAFCCM010000010.1 coordinate 34,314, forward strand.
AAAAAGAATTCCATGGAGAAGTGGAAAAATTCCTTTATTATATGGATCTACTGCTATTGAAGGTCTTTCTCAAAAATGTTTAATTTTAAATGATTTAAAATTTATTATGAAACTTAATCCATCTTTGATGCTTATAATTCCAAAAATCGAAGCTTTAAATAAAATTGGTAGTGGTACTAATGGTTGGTTAGTAACTGCTAGAAAAGCACAACAACTAGAATTTAAAAAACTTGAGCAAGGTAGTTGTGATGCAAAAACATATTTTTTCGGTAGAGGAAAAGAAGGAAGAACGTTGGATTGGGTTCAACGTATTGGAGAAAGAGGATTTTCATTAGAAAATATTAGTGGGATAAGCATTTTTCCAAAAAATTCTAAGATTGATTTTACAGTAGATAAAAGAGATTATAGTAAATCATCATTTTTTACTGGATGGCAAATTAAATCTAGAAGATCTAAATCAAATCAAGACTCTGAAAAATCTGATAGTAAGTTATTAGTTCCAATGAGAATTAAAAGAGTTAAATAATATTTAGGAGGTTATAATGAATGAACAAGTAGTTTCAATATATATTCGAGATATGTTTGGAGATAAATCACCAAACACTAGAAAATTAAAAAAAGAATCTAAAAGAATTTATGATGCTTTGTATGAATATACAAGTTATCTACCAAAATCTTCTTCAATAACTGAAAGATCATATCATATGATTAATGGTTTGAATGAAAGACCAAAATGTGCCTGTGGAAAAATATTAAAATTTAAAAATTATAAAAACGGGTATGGAACTAAATGTTCTAAAACTTGTAAAGGTTAAATTATGACTAAAATTTTGATTGAATCATATTTAAATTTAATTTTTGAAGTTGATGCTTTTAAAAAGAATTCTGTATATAAAAAAGAAGATATCAGAGATAAATATTTAAAGTATACAATTTCAGCTTTTTTTGGTGGGTGGCCAGGTGTTTCCGCATACTATCTTTGGAGAAGACGAGATGATATTAAGAAAGAGTTAAAAGGTGCAAAAACTAAAGAAAAAGTTATAAGACTTAAACAAGAATTAAAGATAGTAATACAAAAACTAAAAGTTGAAAAAAGAAAATTTGTAAAAAAAATTAGGAAGAAATATAATGAAAATAAATAATTTTTTAAAACAAGAAGACCAGCAATTAATTACCACCAAACCTATGATTATAACAATCGACAGGTCTAATTATGATTCAACAAATTTAAAATTTACAGAAGAAGATAAAAAAATTTGGGTTAAATCTTTATTAGCAAAAGTAGAATATGATAATTTAATTTTTGATATTACTTTAGATTATGCCCTTGAATTATTTGTATATGAAATAGAGCAGATTGGAAAAGAATATATTAAATTATCTTATGAAGCAAATTCTCCTGTTTTAGAAGTATCTACAGAAGCAGGTGAATCATCAGTACAAATAGCTTATGTTGAAAGATTAATTGGTGGTAGGGAAATTCTAAAAGATGCTTCTCATTTGTATAGAAAATTGTTTGATGTTTATGGAAAATTATCTAATATGGATTCAGTTCATTTAGAAGTAATGTGTTCTCAAGTTTTAAGAGATAAAAATAATCTTCAAATCCCCGCTAGAATGGCTAATAAATGGGATCCAATATTAGTTAATCTAAAAAAGGTAATATTTTCTTCTGGGTTTGTAAATGGGTTAGCTTTTGAAAATATTAATGATGCTATAAAAACAGGTCTTATAACTGATGAACAAGGTGATACAAGTATAATTGAAAAGGTTATGACGGGAAGTTTGGTTGATGATAACCGAGGTAGTTCTTCAAGACTTGGTGGTAAATTTTATAAAAATAGGTAATATCAATGAAAGAATATAATGGTGATAAATTATGTGACTATGGATGTGGAAATAAGGCAAAATATTTTTTTGATAGTGTTAAAAAATATTGTTGTTCATCCCATTTTTCACAATGTCCTATGAGAAGAAAACAATCTAAAAAATATATGACCGGGTTAAGACTAGGTGTTAAAAATCCTAGATTTGGAATAAAAATGAATACTATTTTGAAGAAAAAAATTGCTATTCCACAAAGATATTCTATTGAACAAATTAAAAAGAAATATCCAACATTTGCTATAATTGAAGAAATGAGATATAAACCTGGTAAAGAAAATGAAAAAATAATTCAAGTTCATTGTAAAAATCACAACTGTCCTAATTCAAAAGAACAAGGTGGTTGGTTTACACCAAAAAAACAAAATATAGTAGATCGTTATCGTTGTGTAGAAAATGATGGAACTGGAGGTAGTTATTTTTATTGTTCAGAAAAATGTAAACAAGAATGTCCTATGTATGGGAAACAAATAAGTACTTTAATTAAGGAAGATCAAATTAGATCTGGATTAATAGATGATCCATGGTATACCTCAATAGAATATCAAACCTGGAGACATAAAGTATTTGAGTTAGATAATTCAATATGTCAGTTTTGTGGAAACCCAGCTACTATAGCACATCATATATTACCACAAAAAACTCATCCAGAATTGTCATTGGATCCCGAAAATGGTATTGCTTGTTGTCAAGAATGTCACTTTAAATACGGACATCGAGAAAAAGAATGTAATACCAGACATTTAAGTAATTTAGTTTGTGAACGTATTTATAAAATTAAACAAGTTGGAGTTGAATAATGTATATTTATAAAGCAGATGTAACATATGTGGTTGATGGTGATACGTTTGATGCTACAGTAGATTTAGGGTTTTCAATAAAGAAAAAACAAAGATTTAGATTAAAAGATGTTGATACACCAGAAACTTGGAGACCTAAAACTGAATCGGAAAGACGTCATGGTCAATTGGCCAAAGACTTTGTGATAGAAAAATTATTAAATAAAGAGGTCACATTAACCTCAGTAAAAGCTGCTGTGTATAGTAGATATGAGGCATATGTAACACTACCTGATGGTTCCGATTTAGGTACTTTAATAACAGAAGCTGGACTTTCAAAATATGATTCATACGAGGATATAGATGAGTAATATTTGTTATTTTGGATGTGGACAAAAAGCTATATATCAATTTCAGAATGGGAAGTGGTGTTGTAGTTCTCATTTTAATAAATGTTCTGCATATAAAGAAAATCTTAAAAGAAAAAATATAGGAAAGAAATTATCAAATGAACATAAATTAAAAATGTCTAAATCACATTTAGGTAAAAAATTATCTATTGAACATAAAAATAATATTGGTAAATCAATGATAGGTAAAAAATGTTCTAATGAAATAAAAATAAAAATATCATTAAAAAATTCTGGTGAAAATAATGGGATGTATGGTGTTAAAATATCAGAGGAAACAAGAAAGAAATTAAGTAAGGTTCGTAAAGGATCAAAAAGAAATAAAGAAACAAAACTTAAAATGAGTAAAGCATCGAAAGGTAGAAAACATACTAAAGAAACAAAACAAAAGATGAGATTATCAGCAATTAAAAGAATTGAAAATAATATTGGTGGACAATTAATTCCAAATTATAATCCAAAAGCTTGTAAAATTATAGATAAATATGGAAAAGAAAATAATTATAATTTTCAACATGCAGAAAATGGTGGTGAGTTTTATATAAAAGAACTTGGTTATTGGGTTGATGGATATGATAAAGAAAAAAATATTGTTTTAGAAATAGATGAACCAGCTCATTATGATACTAATGATAATTTAAAAAATCATGATATTTTAAGACAATTACAAATAGAACAATATTTAAATTGTGATTTTATAAGGATAAAAATATGATACAATTCCGAGCAATGAAGGAGTTTACTCATGTAGTTAATGGTATACGTTTTCCGCAATCAAATAAGAAACCTTTCATAATAATTTATTTTAGTGAAAACTCATCATTAGTAGATGATTACCCTAAAATGAATATGCTACGAGTAGATGCTAAAAAGGTTATTATTCCTAAAACTAAAATTCCATTTAGTTTTATATCTCCAGAACTTAAGAAAACATATAAAACTCATGGTTTATTAGCAACTAGTTCTAATCAAGCAATTCCAAAAGGACAAAATTTATTATATGATCTTAGTCCGTTTTTAAATGTATTAGATGATTCATATAAATTAAAGAACTATAGACAAAGGGGGGGATTTTTATTAAAAAATTTAGTTGATAAAATATTTAGTTCATTTCCAAATAACTATCAAAAAATTCTTATGTATTCAGTTGATGCTACTAAAGGAATAAATAAATATATTGATAGAAAAATATTTCCGTTTGTTATAGAATTAAAGAAAAATAATTTATATTATGATCATTTAGTTTTAAATACTATAAATGGGACTAATTCTAGATATAGACTTTTAATTAAAGATAGAGAAGTTAAATTTAATAGAGTGAACTTATTTTTAAAGAATATTAAGATTATTGATGCTGAGGAAGAAGTTGATAGTAAAGTAAAAGTCGCCTCAGATATAGTAGTTAAAAAAATAAAAGCAGATATAGAACCTTCTAATAAATCAAAATTTAAACAAGCTGTTCGAAAGTTTTTAGAAAAGAATCCTAAAACTTTAGAAAAAACTCATAATAATGAAATAACAGATGATGATGCTAAAGAAATTGCAATAGCATCTGCTTTATATAGATCAACCGGTGATATGGTTAAAGCACGAGTAACAGCAAAAAATATTCCTAATTCTAAAAAATCTATTGGTTTAAAAGTTATTGATAAAAAATATGTTGATGAATTATTAGAACCTAAAAAAACAGAAATTACATCTGAGGATTTAGTTATTCAATTATCAAATGTTGCTAAAGCAGTTAATAATAAATCGCCTGAGCATATTTTTGAAAAAAGAAAAATAGATTTTGAAACTAATTTGAAGAAAGATATTGTTAATTCATTTAAAGTATTAGAAACAAAAAATATTCCATTAAAATTTAAAGGCATTAAAGTTATAAAGAAATCAATTAGATCTGGTGAATTAAATCCATCTGATATTAGTACTATTCAAGTAACACTTATTGATAAATTTAAAAGAGAACATGAAATATTATTAGATGTCCCAAATGTTGCTGAGGATGGAACATTTAAGATTAATGGAAAAAAGAAATGTCTTATTAATCAATTAGTATTATGTCCAATAACATTTCCTAAAAAATATGATAGTAAGTTTGAAAGTAGTTATTCAACATTTCATATTTGGAGTAAGAGAACTAAACGTGAAGAGTATCTTGAAGCTTATATTGGATCGTATAAAGTGCCGCTATTAGTCCTATTAGGGTTTAGTTTTGGGTTTAAAGAGTCGTTAAAATTATATGATATTAGGTATAAGTTAACCGATCAAAAACCTGATAAAGAGGTTAAATGGACTGTTAAAGTTGATGATGACCAATGGATTTTATTTGAAAATATTAACACAAAACTAAAAGAAGAATTAGTTCAATCATTAGTTCATACAGACATTAGTTCCTATAAAATTAATGGAGAATTGTTAAATCATGAATATTTTAATAACTTAATTATTAAAATATCAGGTCGTATTAATTCAACTTTTTTAATTCAATCCAACCTTGAAAATATTGTTGACCCTGTTGCTAAACAAGTATTAATTAATCAACAATTACCAAGTGAATTACATTTAATTATGAAATATATGTCATCTAAATGTGTAGAAGGTTTTACACAAAAAAGAAATGATATATCAAATCAAAGAATAAGAAACTCAGAAGTTATAGTTCATCTTGCTCAAAAACAAATATTAGCAGCTCATACTGAATATAAGGAACAAGTATTATCTGGTAATAAAAAAGCTATTTTTAATGTTTCACAAACTAAAGTGTTAAGTGATTTTATTAATTCAGAAATTGTTGCTGATATGGAATATGCAAACCCAATTGAAGAAATGGCTACTAAAACAAGAGTATCACCAGTAGGCAAAGCAGTAGGTGGTATTCCCGATAAACAAGCTATTCAAAATACTGGACGTAATGTTCATGATTCAATGTTTGGAAATATTGATACACTTGATACACCAGAAGGTGAGAATGTTGGTATTGTACAGCAGTTAACTGTTGATGCTTTTATTACATCTGCTAGAGGTTTAATCCAAATGAAAGATAAAAAGGAAGGAGAAGATTCAGGTTTATTATCTACAACCTCAGCTCAAATTCCTTTTGTTGAAAATAATGATGGTAATAGGGTAATGTTTGGATGTAGTCAAATGAGACAAGCTGTTCCTTTAAGAAATCCAGAACAACCAATGATCCAATCTGGTTATGAATCTATTTTAACAAGTGTTTTATCAAGTGACTTTATTAAGAAATCTCCTTGTAATGGTAAAGTAACCAGAATAACTGAAGATGATATTTCTATTAAATGTAGTACTGGTGGCAATAAAGTTATACCAATTACACCTGTTCATCTAAGATCTGGATCAGGTAAAGATACATTAAGTGTTTTTAAACCTACAGTTAAACCTGGTCAAGTTGTTAAAGAAAAAGCTATTATTGCAGAAGGTTCTTGTGTTACTGGTGGGGCAATTGCATTAGGAAGAAGTATGTGTGTTGCTTTAATGCCTTATAAAGGTTTTAATTTTGAGGATGGAATTGTTATATCTGAGAGAATAGTAAAAGAAGGAGTTCTTAATTCATTACATGGTATTGTAGAAGAAATGGAAATTGCTCCTGATGATAGAGTTGTATATATGAATGAATTGGGAAAACAAACTAAAAAAGGAGAACAATTAATTAGAAAGAGTATTGGTTCTATAGAACAATTAATCGGATATGAAGAAGAGGAAGATGGTGTTGAAGTTGTTTCTGGTCATATGATTAAAAAATCTCCTGGTGGAAAGATTGTTGATATAGAAGTATTTAATAATCTAAAAGAAGGAAAATTTCCTGAACTTGATAAATTATCAAAAAGAACTAGAACTAGATATGGATTAAAACCTAAAGAAAAATTTTCTATTAGAGGCGAAGCTATTAAAGGGATTTTAATTAAATTTAAAATAGAACAAGAAATACCTGTAGGTATTGGAGATAAGTTAACTAATAGACATGGTGCTAAAGGTATTGTTTCTCTTATAGAAAAAGAAGAAAATATGCCAAGAACAACAACTGGTGATAGAGTTGATATAATTCTAAATCCAATTGGTGTAGTTGGTCGTATGAATATTGGTCAATTATATGAATTGTATACTGGATTAATATCTAAAGAACTTGGCAGACAAATTATTAAATTAAATAATAAAACAAAAGTAGTTGCCTTATTAAATAAAACTCTACCTTATTTAGATATGACTAAAAATAAAGAATTTAGTAAAAATTTAATTAATAAATTTAGAGCATTAACTGATACTAAATTCAAATTATTTATGAAACAAGTTAAAGATTCTGAATCAATGACTATTTTAATTCCTCCTTTTAAAGCTCCTGCTTATAAAGAAATATTAGCTGCTTTAAAATCATTAGGATTAAAATCTGGTTATAATTTAAAACTACCAGAATATAATACAAAAACAAAAAGCAAGGTTCCAGTTGGTTATATGTATATATTAAAACTAGAACATATAGCTGCCGAGAAACTTCATGTTAGAAGTACAGGACCAGTAACTAGTAAGACTTTCCAACCGAC
>JAFCCM010000131.1 GCA_017610225.1 Candidatus Aenigmatarchaeota archaeon
GTTGTGGTTGGACATGACATAGGGTTAGATTCACAGCAAATCGTTCCACCGGAACACCCATCAGTTCCATAAGATATTCTGTCAAAACAATCTGGTGGTGTTGTATCATCTACACATTCATCCCAACAGTTGTATGAACAAGATATTGTTGTTGTAGTAATAGGACAACTAATTGTTTCTGTTCTGCAATTATTTCCTTCATTGGTTTCGCTAGCATCATTGTAATAATCAGCACATACTATTATCACATCACTTGCTCCCAAACAAGACCAACTATAACTGGATGTTTCAGTCCTTGTTACACCAGCTGATATAGGTGCTATCCATTCTCTTGGTTTTAATGAACCATCGATATACAGTGCAGAATAACTTGCTATAGCATTTCCACTGCCTTGGTTTTTTATTTTATATTTTATTTGTGTACCATCATTCCAGATGTCTGTTATTATTAGATCTGGTAGAGTTCCTGTCGTTGTAGTCGATTGATATGTTGTAGTTATTGCAGATGTTGTAGTTGTCGCATCAGCGCACCCACTTAAGCTGCACCTATTATTACATTCACTATATCCACTTCCACAAACAACATAATTGTAGCAAAGACAATGAGTTAAACAGTCTGTATTCGAAACTTCTTCCAAATTAGTTATACATTTAGTAATGGGGGCACATTCTCCAACTTGGTAAACAATATCAGAGCACACAGATTTTGAATAACCTTTGTTGTTGCATTCATTATAGCATGAGAGAAGTGTTGTGGTTGTTATAGATGTAGTTGTGGTAGATGCTGTTCTCCCACAGCAATCCCTTGATTCACACTTATCACAACAGTCACACCATTGAATCCATCCAGTTGTTCCTGGACTTCCTCCAGGTCCATAAGCGGTACAATCATCTCCCCAATAACTCCCATCAGAGCTGCAACTAGCACATCTTGTTGGAGACCATTCATTTGGTGAACATAAAGTTGTCATTGTAGTTGTAGTACTACTTGAAGATTCACCTGATCCACATTTTGATGGGTCCCATAAACATTCTTCTGTACAATCAGTTTTTTTATGATAAACACATTCACTACTCGAATGACCACATGAACTACAACTTCCACATCCACCCCATTCTTCTCCACATGTTGATATTGTAGTCGTAGTCGATTGAAACAATTGAGTCGTAGTTGACCTGTAAGTCGTAGTTGATCTGTAAGTCGTAGTTGAAACTGTAGTTGTGGTAATAGACGGGCAACATGATTCTCTATAACTAGGAGGATGCTCACAAGCACAACCACCACTAGCACAGAACGTCTTACAATAATTACAAGTACCGCCAATACAATGATTACCAAAGTAGCTTCCTCCTATCATTGAACATTCCCAGGAACTATCACTAGAACAACCACCACCAGGTAGGCTACAACAACCTGCTAAAACTATGTCTAAAGACGCGAGTCCGAAAATAAAAACAATAATAATTATCTTTTTAGATTTATTTACATTCATTTTCCATCAACCAATTATTAATAAATTTGTTTACCATATTTACTGATACTATTTTGTTATTTGTAATTGTAATCTTTCTGATTACGTTATTTCCAGGTATATCATTAAAAACAATTTCATAGCCGATAAAGTAATATTTTTTGTTACTGTATTGATCTATATAAATTGAAAATTCATTACAAACAAGTGATTTATTAAAAATATACTTATCTGTCTCTTTTAAACTGTTTAATGACATGCATCCTTCAAATCCTTCTTCACTTTGGATTAAGTATACCATTTTTTCATGGGAAGGAATATTAGGTATCATGCTACTATTCAGTACAATATTCCCTGATTGTCCAATTTTTATCTTACTCAAACCAATATTTTCCAAAAATGGAAATATATGTATGGGACAATTATATTCTGAGAAAGTCATTTTCATTATTTCAGGGTCGTAATTTTTCAAAATATTTATACATTCCTTTTCATTTAATTCAGAATCTCTTGTGTATGATAATAAAACTAATATTGTTCCAATAGATAAGGAAAGAATGATAAAAAATATTTTTTTGTTAAACATATTTAATATTTAGTAACTTTCTTATTAAATGATTATTATATTAGTAGAAAAAAAGTTTTAGTTTTTTAGAAAATCTTATGTACAACAAACTTTAATATATCTCTATCTAGAATTAATTCCAATCCTTCTTAGAACTTCTTCACCTACAGCATATAATCCTCTACCTACAGCATAAACAGGACCCACTACTGCAGCTGACTCTAAAAAT
>JAFCCM010000059.1 GCA_017610225.1 Candidatus Aenigmatarchaeota archaeon
AGTCAAGCGCCTGGTTATATTCCTTTCTGTGATCTTCGCAATGAGAAAACCCACTATTTCTTGGCCCGAACTCACCTCCACATTGCGAACAAAACACTTTCTGAAACTTAAAAGCCTTTCTCAAACTCATAGTTTTATCAACTGATGTGTTGTGCCTATCTATAGCATCTTCTCTTTCTATTGCACATTCTTCCGAGCAAAAATGCTCTCTCCATGTACCTGCATCATTGTCAGAAGCCCAATATTTTTTTGCGCATTGTTTGCAAATAGCCATAATTTACCCCCTAAGAAATATAACAGCATAATAAACATTTTGATTATCAACATATCAATAAAAATCAAATGAAATATCTATAGGAATTACAACCCCCCAATCTTGAACATAACCAAAATAATCATAAATTTCTTTTTGTATTTTAAAATATTGATCAATTTTTTTCGTAATCATTTTGAGTTTCCTTTATGAATCTATAAAATATAATCCACTTTTAATATTATTAATTTTATTCTTTAAAAAATCATATAGAAAATCATTTATCATATCAACTATTTTATCACTATCTAAAAAATTTTCAACTTCTGATTTTTCTAAAGAAGATATTTTATCTCCACTCCAAATATATTTAAAGTCGAAAGAATTACCTATAATTTTTACATTTTTATTGTCTATTTTAAAATTTAAAATAGTTTCAATTATAAAAAGAGTATCAATATTCTCAGTTTTAATTTTAAAATGAACTGTCAATTTTTCAATTTTCATTATCGTTTACCTTTTTCAATTTTTATATTTAAATATTAAATTTTCAATTTCATGTATAAAATCTAATGTTTTATTCTCTTTCGGAATTACATTAGATAAATTACCAAAATGTTGCTCTAAACAATTTAAAAGAAGTTCTTTTATTTTATCTTCTTGAGGTCGATATGGTAATTTACTTTTATCATATATTTTTTGTAATTCTTTTTCTCGACATTGAAAATATTCTTCAATGTCCTCAATTGACCATTCTCCTCTCCTAATAGATTTTAATTGTTCTCGATTTCTTTCAAGATCAATATCACCTTCTGTTAAAATTTGATGAACTTCGTTAAGAAGACGTACACAATGATACCCAAATTTTACATCAAATCCGTATTTTTCATACATCCAATATCTTTTACTTTTAGGATTTGCTTTTTTGGTTTTCAATTTATGTATCTGATTATATGAATAACCTTTAAATTTATGCCATGCACCACGATGAAGAAAAAGTTTTCGATGATCTCTAACCATTTGACCAACAGGAGTTATATGAGTTATGCATCTCAAAGGAACAAATAATGAATCTATCATATTAGGATTATTGTCTGCGCATAAACGAAAATATTTCACAATATTATAAATATTTATATCAAATTCTTTAATAGGTGAATATGATTGATCTTCAATATGATGCTGTTGAAATTGATCAAATCTTTTTTGGGGTTTATCAAAACCAATAATCTCTTTTCTTAAATGAGGAAAAATAACATCTTTTGGAGGTATACAAAAACCATATAAATCAATATCACTTGTATTATTTGAAACTCCATAAGCAAAAGATCCCATGATAACTTCATATTGTAATTGTTTAACTACTTGTATAGATGGATGTATTAAATCTTTTTTATATAATTTTATTACATAACTCATTTATTTGATTCTCCTTATAATGATGGATCAAGACCACATTCAGAACAAATATGTCCTTTGATAAACCAATTCTCACATTTTCGACATTGAGTGAAATGATTATATAAAATAATTTTTTTAATTTTCATAATTGATCCTTTTTTTATAAAAAATGTTACTATCCAACAAATTGAATAGCTGCTCCAAAATCACAAATAATAAGATATTTTCTTCCTGTTTTTATGTATATTTTTTCTTTTACCCACGGAACAAGTGTTTCATGTAACTCACTGATTATAATTTCTTTAGTTTCAATTTTTCCAACCTTTTCTCGCCATACTTCTTTTGAAACAGCAGGTTGACCAATTCCAGGAACAGGATTGAACCAATCAACCATTTGGAAACTAACTGGATACCCACCATTAAAACAATAATCTTTTGGGTATTTTTCAGGTAATTCAAAAACTCGACAAAAATTATTCCATCCATCAACTTTATATTTCATGTCTATCTTTCCTTTCTACATTCAATTTTTTTGATACTAATGACAAGATTCGAACTTGCAATGACACCCTGCAGGTGCGCCTTTGCCATTTAGGTTACATTAGTATAATATATTTCTAAAACTAATTCTTCTAATTTTTCTTTCGTATTTAAATTTGGATTATCTACTATAATATTTAACAATTGTTCTTTTATAATTCCAATTTTTCTACATGGTTTTAATTTAGTAATTCTCATAATCTCATTTCCATCAATATTTAAATCCTCAAATTTATTTGGAGGTTTTTTATTAATTTCAAATTTTATATTTAATACTTGTTCTTTTATTTGTTCTTTGGAATAACCTCCTTTCTTTAAATTAGCAAAACTATCTGCTAATTTAAGTTGATATAAATCTTTCCATTTTATATTTTGTTCATTCAATTTTCTTAAAGTTCTTCTAATAGCTTTGGGTGTTTTAAAATTTCTCATATGAAAGTTAATTAAAGATGTAATATAATTAATTTCTTTCAATGAAAATTTTAAATGAGTTAATTCACATTTAACACATTTAGAACCTGTTTTTTCATGTTTATTAAATTTCAAATCTTTAGTTTCAAAATTCCAAATACAAGAAATTGGTTTACCAACATCATGTAAATAACCAGCTAATTTTAATAATGGTTTTTTTGTTGAAAGTTTATCACCACATATATAATTATGCTCAATTATAGATTCTTTATGATATGGTCCATGATCTTTATAAGCATAACAATTTTCTAATGATTCAAAAATATAATTTAATGCACCTATTTGATAAAGAGCATTAAAAAATAAAGAAGCTTTTTGAATAGACATAGCTTTAATTATTTCAATTCTAATTCTTTCTGGAGCTACAAATTCTGGAATTAAATGTGCAAAATTTATAAGAGCTTGTTTTGTATCTTTATGAAATTTACCACCAATTAAAGCCAAAAACCGACATGCTCTAATTATTCTATTAGGATCTTCAAAAATGCGCCTCTCAGGACTTCCTACAAACCTAATGATACGATTTTTTAAATCATCTTGTCCATGATATGGATCTATAATTTCACCTGTGTATTGACAAAGAGCTTGAGAATTAATAGTTAAATCTCGACGAGACAAGTCTTCTTTAATTGTTTTTGCTATTTTAATTTTAACATTCTTATCGGATAAACCTAAATAAATATCAGTTCTAAAAGTTGCTACTTCAATATCTTCAATAAGAACTACATTGAAAGATTTTCCAATTATTTTTATTTTATAATCTTTAAATAATTCAACAATTTTGGATGGGTGGGCTGATGTTGCAATATCTATATCTTTTGGTTCTGTTCCTAAAAGAAAATCTCGAACTGCTCCTCCTACTATATATGTTTTAAAATTATTTGAACATAATTTTTTAATTATATATTCTACTGTTATTTTCATAATTTATTCCTTTATAAATTTTCTAATTTCTGGTTTATCTTTAACATCTTTACAATAACAATAAGCCCAATAAGAGTTAGTAATATATTTTCGAATCTCAGATCTATCTTTAACATCTTTACAATAATAATAAGCATCAACTGATTTATTAATATGTTTTCTCATTTCTGGTCGATCTTTTATATCTCGACAATACAAATAAACATAATAAGAATAAGTAATTAAACTCCAATATTCTTCTTTGTCTTCTTCAAGACAAAGATTGTACATTATCTTTGACATTTCTTTTGGATTTATCCACATAATATTTAATCCTTTATAAAAAAAATTATCTAAAAAATAGGAAAATTAGATTCCCTTTAACTTTACAAATATAATTATTCATAAATTAATATATATAGAAAATTTCAAATTAAAATAAACAAACTGTAAGTATTTTAAGAACAAATTAAAAAGGAGAAATACATGAAATTTATTCTAAATAAATATTTAAAAAATATACAAAAAGATGAATCTATTTTTCCCATGGATTCATTTCCAAAGAAAAAGAAATCAATAATAAGAACTGTTTATCCTGAACAATATGATCAAGAAAAACATTTAAAAAAAGAACAAAAAAGAATTATGATAGATGTTGATGGAGTTCTTCATACTTATGAAAATGGATGGGATAATGGAAAATTAAAAAATGTTATATTTGGTGCAAAAGAAGCTTTAAGTGAATTACATAATGATGGTTTTGAAATAGTTATTTTTAGTACGAGAGCTTCAGGTGAAAATCCAAATACAAAACAATTAGTTCAAGAATTAGAAGAATGGTTAAATAGAAATGATTTATATTTTGATCAAATTACTGGTCAAAAATTAGGTGCTATTTTATATATTGATGATCGAGCAATAAATTTTAAAGGAGATTGGAAAAATACGTTAAAAGAAATAAAACAAAGAACAAATATATAATATTTTGGGGACAGGGAGTCATGACCTTGGAGAACTTAACCTTATCTTCTTCTCACCCATTTTTAAATTTTTCTAGATAAAGAGGAAAGATAGATGACAAATAGAGTGAATTACCTCGGGCACGAGGTTTTCTCGCGTTAATCTTATAAAAAATTTTTATCTTAGAGGTTTAAACTTTCATATAGATCATAAATTTTCTATTTATGAAGGATTTAAAAATAAAATAGATCCACAAATAATAGCTCATTGGAAAAATTTAGAAATATTATCAAAATTTGATAATATTTCTAAACATAAAAAATGTTCAATAACAATAGAAAAATTAAAAAAAGAAATTAATTTAATAAATAAGCAATAGGAGGAATTTAATTATGAAGTATTCGTTTAGTGCTTTAAAAGATAATATACTTACAAGAAAATTTGGCGGAACAACTATTGGTAGAATGTTTCTTAAAAAACAATGCCTCTCATAAAGGAAACTTTATGATGAAAACTCCTTTAATTCAGGGAAACTCCTTTTAGAAAAAAGGACAATCCTGAGCGAAACTCTTTATCAAAAAGAGAACGTGCAACGACTATTCCGAAGGGAAGTAGACTCAAGTGAGTCGAAACGGGGAGTACCCAAATGTTTATTTTTAAAATTAAACATGGGTAAAGATATAGTCTCAACTATATAGTAATATATAGCAGCTCAAAAATTTGGGCGGATAAGAATTAACGACTCTTATTGAAGATATTTGGTTGCAGATCCGTATGTTTCTGGGTAAATATAGATGCTCCTCATAGAGGAAACTTTATGATGAAAACTCCTTTAATTCAGGGAAACTCCTTTTAGAAAAAGGACAATCCTGAGCGAAGCTCTTTATCAAAAAGAGAACGTGCAACGACTATTCCGAAAGGAAGTAGACTCAAGTGAGTCAAAACGGGGAGTGCCTAAACATTTAAAAGATGTAGGTAAAGATATAGTCTCAACTATATAGTAATATATAGCAGCTCAAAAATTTGGGCGGATAAGAATTAACGACTCTTATTGAAGATATTGATCATTTTATCTGGTTTGAAAAATTACCAAAAAGTTTACCAGATTATACAAAAAAAGGTGTAAGTGGTATTAGTTCTAATGCAGAAATTCAAAGTATTCTTGCTGCATCATGTTTATCCGTAACTCCTCCAGGTGGAACTTTGAACAAAGTTGAGTTCACTGGTTTAGGTGGAGTAAAATGGGCAGTTCCCGGAAATATTGACTATGGGAATAGTGTGTCTATTAAATTCTTAGAAATGAATGGAACTCCTATTCTTGATATTATGCATGGATGGGTTAAATTAATTCGTGATTATAGAACCGGCATAACTCATTTAGTAGATGGAAATAAAGGTGAAGGATATACAAAAAAGACATATGCAGGAATGATGTATTATTGGACCACTGCACCCGACTGTCAGACTATAGAATATGCAGCTTGTTATGATGGTATGTTTCCAAGTAAAGATCCTCAAGATCTATTTACAAGTGATGTTGAAACTGTTGGGCGCCTTGATTTAGAAATTGAATTTAATGTGGATTATACTTGGCATGAAGATTGGGTTATAAAAAAATGTCAAAGTTTTACAGAACAATTAGTAACAGCAAGAGATAAAGTTGAAAAATATGGTGAAAGTCAAAAATAAAAAATAATGGGAATTTTAAATAATTCCCATTATTTAAAATTTTATAGAATTAATATTTAAGGAGATAAAAAAAATGTCTAAAAAAGATTTACAATTATATGTTGGTAAAACTACAGTTAATTCTAAAATGAGTAAACCAGCAAAACTTCAAATGTTAAATTTTATTCAACATGAAGCTTCTGAAGCTCAATTAATGGCTCTTGTATTAGATGGAAAAATTGTTAAATTAGATGAACAATCAGAAGAGATTGTTAAAGATAGATTCTTAGCACAAGAATCTATGACTTCAACTGAAAAAGATTTATGATTTGGCCCAATACAACGAGCTTTTGGTAATTGTGCAAAAAGAAAACTTTGTAAACAGCAATGTAATGCTAAAAAAGATAAAGCTATTTTAAAAACAAGAATAGCTAAGAAGAATGTAAAATAAAAATATGTAAGGAATTTATAATGATTTGTGAAATATGTAAACATGAGTTTTCAAGTGTTTTAAAACTTTCTTTGCATCTTCGAACACATAACATAACATCAAAAAAATATTTTGACAAATTCCTTAAAAGAAATGAGAGTGAAGGAATTTGTCAAAATGAAAATTGTTCTAAGATTACCAGTTTTCGAGGATTAAAAACTGGTTATTCCAAATTTTGTAGTCCTGGTTGTGTAAGTAAATCTGATATTGTGAAAAAGAAAAAAGAAAAGAAATCTTTAAAAAAATACGGAACTAAACATGTTTTTCAAGCTAAAGAAGTTATACAAAAATCTAAAGAAACATGTTTAAAAAATTTAAATGTAGATAATGCAAGTAAATCTGATATTGTGAAAAAGAAAAAAGAAAAGAAATCTTTAAAAAAATACGGAACTAAACATGTTTTTCAAGCTAAAATTGTTAAAGATAAAATTAAAGATACTTGTTTAAAAACTTGGAATGTTAGTCATAATATGAAAGCTCAAGTTAATAGAGACAAAGTTATAAAAACTAATTTAAAAAAATATGGTGTTAAATGGTCATTAGAAAATAAAGAAGTTAGAGAAAAAGGAAAAATAACTTCATTAAAAAAATATAAAACAGAAAGTCCAAATAGTTCAGATCTAGTTAAAAAAAGAAAAAAACAAACATGTTTTAAAAAATATGGAGTTGGAAATCCTTTTGAAGTTGAAGATGTTAAGGATAAAATTAAAGAAACTAATTTAAGAAAATATGACAACATAATACCTTCTCAATGTGAAAAAATTAAAAATAAAATTAAAAGGACAAAATTAAAAGTTTTCTCTGGTCATTTAAAAAAAATTTTATATTCTTTAAATATAGAATTACTTGATAAAGAATATATCAATTGTTATTTTAAACATAATTGGAAATGTTTAAAATGCGGAAATCATTTTATTCAAATATGGAATTCTATTCAACAAGGTTTCACATGTCCAAAATGTAGACCACCAATAAATTATAGTTCTTCCTCAAGTGAGAAAGAATTA
Source organism: Candidatus Aenigmatarchaeota archaeon (assembly GCA_017610225.1). Next base: position 7,694 of record JAFCCM010000059.1, read on the forward strand.
TCAAACTTTATAAAAAATGAAACACAACAAGAAATAATTACTAACGATAGATCTTTAATTTATCCACTTGAACTTGATATTTTAATTCCTGCTAAAAAATTAGCAATAGAATTTAATGGATTATATTGGCATTCAGAAAAAGTCTTAAAAAAATCTCGAAAACTAAATAACTTAGATGTAAAAAATTATCATTTAAATAAATCAGATTTATGCAATGAAAAAGGAATTCAATTAATTCAAATATTCGAAGATGAATGGACTTTCAAAAAAGAAATAGTTAAATCAAAACTAAAGCAAATTTTAGGAGTTAATCAAAATTCAAAAAGAATTCATGCAAGAAAATGTATTGTTAAAGAAATTGAACCTAAAATTAAAAATGAATTTTTAGAGGAATTCCATATACAAGGAAAAGATGCATCCAAAATAAAACTTGGAGCATTTTTTGAAGATAAACTAATTTCAATTATGACCTTTGGAAAAGGTAATATTTCAAAAGGAAGTAAATCAAAGGAAGGAATCTGGGAATTGAATAGATTTTGTTCTAATTCTAATTATCATATTCCAGGAATTGCTGGAAAATTATTAAGTTATTTCAAGAAGAATTTTGCAGATAGAAGATGGAGTCAAGGAAATTTGTATTACAAATTAGGATTTGAATTAGAACATATTACTAAACCTAATTATTGGTATATTAAAAATTTTCAAAGGATTCATAGATTTAATTTGAGAAAAACGAAAGATGATCCTAAAGATATTCTTGAGTGGGTTTTAAGACAAAAAGAAGGATATTCAAAAATTTGGGATTGTGGAAATTTGAAATTTAAAACTTTAAGAAAATAGAAAGGAGAATAGATTATGCCATTTACAGGATTTGATGTGAAACTACCAGAATACGAAGTAATTACACCTCAAACAAAATTATCTTTTAATGTAAAATCTCTTACAGTTCAAGAAGAGGAAAGACTAAAAGGTAGTTTTGTAACACCAAGTAAAATTACTGATCATTTAAATAAATGTATTTATGATTCAATTACTGAAAAACCTGAGGAGATTAAAGATTTTAATTCGTTTTTAAGATCTATTACTTTAAAGGATAGAGATTGTCTACTATATGGATTATTCCATATAACTTATGAAGATATTCGAAATTATGAAATTAAATGTGGACATTGTCAGAAAGAATATCCAGTAACAATTAAAGCTGCAGATACTTTTAATTTTAATGCTTATCCTGGAGATAATATTTTAAATCAAAAAATTAAAGTTCCATTACCAATTACTAAAGGAGTTACAGTAATTCTTAAACAACCTTCTCTTTTTGATGAATCTTCAGCTCTAAAAGAATTATCTAATAGACCTGGTTTAAATATCGAACTTATTATTGAAACTCTTATTATTGAAAAATTTGAACAAGATATTGTGGAAAGTAAAGAACCTAAAATATATTCTGATAGAGTTGATATTATAGATGCTTATTTATCTCTTCCAGCTCGAGACAAAAGAATTATTCATAAACAATATTTAGATAATTTTGGTAAATATGGTATTGAATTAAAAATGAAATCTTTTTGTCCAACATGTGGTGAGGAAGAGGAGGTAAACATAGACTTAGTCGAAAACTTTTTTCGTAACGTCTATGAATCATAAAAAAATTACAGAATATAAAAATGTTCTTAAAGAAAATGTTTTTTCATGCATGGAATTATCAAAACAATCATATATAGATATAATGAATATGCCTATTTTAAAAATGTTAAGTTACCTTAAATGGAAATCATCTTTAGAAGAAGAACGTGCAAAAATTATGAAAGAAGAAGCAGGACATTAAAATTAATTATAATTACTAATTACTTAAAAAAAGGAATAAAATATTAATGGCAAATTTACTAGATAGATTTAATGAAATTGCAATTGGGTCACGTGGATCAATTGCAGATTATAGTTCAGTTATTGGATCTTCTGGAGATTTTACACGTGTTACTAATTTTAAAACTATACTTCTTTCTTGGAATAATATTCTTTTTACTCCAACAAGAAGTTATAATGAAGACCCTGAATATGGATGTGATTTATATAAATTAATATTTGATCCTGCTGATAAAATAACTGAAGATAAAATTAAAAATGAAATTATCACAAAACTTTTAAGGTACGATGATCGAGCTACAATTTCAAAAATTCAAATTTCATTTTTAACTAATAAAAAAGGATTTAACGTAGACATTCAAGTTAAATATAAAGGTATAAAAGAAAAACTCCAAATTACTATTGATGAATCATCATTTTTCAATATATAAAAACATTTTTATCTTGAGGAAATTTTTATGAAAAATAAAGATAGAAAATTATTAGAACAATCTTGTAAACATATTTTATTAAATATATCTGCTGATAATCAATATTTAAAAGAAAATGTATCATTTCATGAACATATTAAAATATATAAAAAAATATCTAAAATGACATATGAAGAAAGTATTTCTTATATTTTTAATAAAGGTGTTCTTTTAGATGAATTTGGTATCAGAGACTTTGAAGGTAAATTTAAAAAGTTTGTTAAATATTCACTTGCAGCTATAGTTGGTGGAAAAGTTGCTTTAAGTCTTGGAACTCCAGTTGCTCCAGCAGTTATTGTTTCTACATTATTATATTATTTATTTAAAAAAGCAACTGATCCATGTTGGCAAGCTTGTATTAAAAAATTTAATCCGAGTCGTAAAAGACTATGTCGAGCAGAATGTCAAGTTAATGCTGCTAAGAATATTGTTAATGATATAAGAACTGAAATAAATAAATGTAAAAGTACACCTAATCCATCGAAATGTGAAAAAAGTTTAAGAAAACAACATATTAAATGGGCTAAAAAATTACAAGAAGAGATAGTTAAAATGAGAGAAACTAATGCTAAATACGATGAAATAGAAAGACAAAAAAAACAAAAAGAAAGAGAGAAGGGGAGATAAAAATGAAATTAAAAAATTATCTTAAATTTCTTTCTGATAATCATTTGAATGAAGATTTAAAAATTCCAAAAACAGATCCAAAACTTCAGAAAATTATTTCTGTTGGATTATCAATAGCAAGTTTAGCGGTTCCAATACCGGGCTTAACTTTAGCTATTAATCAATTATCTGATTTAAATATTTATAAGTGTCGAATTAATTGTGAAAAAATTGAAAATATAAAAAATAAAAGTTTATGTTATACTAAATGTAAATATAAAGCTACAAAATGGTCAGTTTCATATATTGAAAAAGAATTAAGTAAATGTAATAGAACTAAAAAACCTTCTAAATGTAGAAAAAAATTATTTAAAATGTTAATGACATATAAGAAAAAATTAGCTAAAGAAGAAATTATGTTTCATTATAAAGAAAGAAAAGCAAGATATGAGGGTAATCTATAATGCAAAAATTTCAAAGACTGTATTCTTATATTCATGAATATCAAAAATTAGTTTATGATTTTTATTCTAAGACTCATGTTGCTTTTTTAACGACTTATTATAATTTAAATAAAGAAAAAACAGTTTGGGATAATGAAGATCTAATGGGAGGCGCCTATGAGAAAGTAGGTAATTTATCTGGAATAAAAAGAAATAAAATTTTATTACTACCAGTTTATTTTCCAGAAACAATATCCACATCTTTTGATGGTCAAGAAACAGGATATCATAAAGAGAATGAAACTACAATTGTAATTCCTGGAAGTTATGGAATTACTCCATATCCTGGAGATGCTCTTAAATTAGAACAATCGTATTTAAGATCTACTAATGATACATACCCAATGTTCATGGTTGAAGGGATTGAAATTGCGCCTAATACTGATCAAAGGTATTGGAAACTCAATATTAAAATTTTTCAAAGCGAAAATAAAGAATCATTTGATGATCAAGTTGAAAATACATATGTATTTTTTGACTATGATAAAAAAATACATACTCTTAGTGATTCTCAATTTTTAACAAAACTATTAGTTAAAAATGAAACTTTAAGAAGTAATTTAAAAAATCTATTTGATAAAAATTCGGGTTTTTATTTAATTTGAAGGAAAAATAATGAAATGTATTATATGTGAAAAAGAAATAAAAAATTTAAAAGGATTTTCAAATCATCTAAAATTTAAACATAAAGGAATATCTAAAGAAGAATATTACAAAAAATATTTAATGAAAGACAAAAATGAAAATATTTGCAAAATGTATGGAAAAATAGATTCTTGTAAAAAATATACGAAATTTATATCAATAACAAAAGGATTCACAAAACATTGTTCTTATAAATGTTCTAATAATAATCCATCTAATCAAAAAAAACAAGTCCAAACATGTCTAAAAAAATATGGAGTTAAAAATGCAAGTCAGTTTAATGAAATCAAAAAAAAGAAAAAACAAACTTGCTTAAAGAATTACAATGTTGAATACCCAATGCAATCAAAAAAATTACAAGATAAACGTAAACAAACTTGTCTAAAAAAATACGGAGTAGAAAATATAAATCAAGTAAAAGAATTTCAAGAAAAGAAAAAACAAACTAGATTAGAAAATAATAAAATTAACCCAAATCGAATAAATGAAATCAAAGAAAAACAAAGGCAAACTTGCCTAAAAAAATATGGAGTTAATCATCCAAGCCAAACAAAAGAATTTCAAAAAAAACAAAAACAAACTATATTAGAAAATAATAAAATTAACCCAAATCGAATAAATGAAATCAAAGAAAAACAAAGGCAAACTTGCCTAAAAAAATATGGAGTTGATAATCCAAGCAAATATAAAGAATTCAAAAAAAGAATTAAAGAAAAACATAGAATTAAATTTGTAAAAAAATTATCAAAATATCTTGAACATTTAAAATTAGAACTCCTTGATAAAGAATATATTCATGCAAGTTATAAGCACAATTGGAAATGTTTAAAATGTAATCATAAATTTGAACAAATTTGGAATTATATTCAACAAGGATATCTTTGCCCAAAATGTTATCCAAGAAATAATGGAACTTCAATTGCAGAAAAAGAAATTTATAATTTTATTTGCAATTTGATTAACAAAGATAAAATTAAAAGCAATTGTAGAAATTTAATTAAGAATCCAAATACAAATCGTTTTCTTGAAATTGATATTTATATTCCATATAAAAAAATAGCATTTGAATTTGATGGACTATATTGGCATTCAGAATTAAAATCAAATGACCCTGTAAATAATCATCTTCAAAAAACAAATTTATGTAAAGAAAAAGGAATTCAATTAATTCATATTTTTGAAGATGAATGGATTTTTAAAAAAGAAATTGTTAAGTCACGATTAAAACAAATTTTAAGAATTAATCAAAATGTTGTAAGAATCCATGCAAGAAAATGTGAAATTAAGGAAATAGAACCTAAAGTTAAAAATGAATTTTTAGAAAAATTCCATATACAAGGAAAAGATGCATCTAAAATTAAACTTGGAGCTTTTTATGATAATGAATTGATTTCAGTTATGACTTTTGGAAAAGGAAATATTTCTAAAGGTTCGAAAGCAATTGAAGGAATTTGGGAATTGAATCGATTTTGTTCAAATAATAATTATCATATTCCTGGAATAGCTGGAAAACTTTTATCTCATTTCAAGAAGAATTATGAATGGAAAGAAATCTTTAGTTACGCTGATAGAAGATGGTCTACAGGAAATCTCTATTACAAATTAGGATTTGAATTAGATCATATTACTAATCCTAATTATTGGTATTTGAAAGGTTTTGAAAGAATACATAGATTCAATTTAAGAAAAACGAAAGATGAACCTAAAGATATTCCAGAATGGATTTTGAGACAAAAAGAAGGCTATTTAAGAATTTGGGATTGTGGAAATTTAAAATTTTCAACTAAAAATATGGAGAATATATGTCTAATTTAATATCAAGTCAAATTAATATTTCAAAAGATACAACAAGGGAACATATAACAAAATATATAAAAACATATCTTGAACTTGAAAATATCGATTTAACAAAATCATCGTTTTTAAGTTTTATAATTGATATTATCAGTACATTAACTTCAAATTTAATGTTTTATCAGACATCTGTATATAATGAATTTTTTTTAACAAAATCAAAACTTCCAGAATCAGTATTTAATCTTTCAGCTTTTTTAGGTTATAATACTCAAGAAGCAATTTATTCTTCAGTAAATGTTTTAATTAACATTCCTTTTGGTTTTACTGACCCAACATCAGTTTTTACAATACCAAAAGGATTTAAATTTACTACAAGTGACAATATTGAATTTATAACTTATTATATTACAACTATTACAATTACTGATAATAATTCAGCTGAAATTATTTTAACTGAAGGAACAAAAAAATATCATATATTAGCAGATACAGAATCTTCTAGTACTAGTTTTAGTTTTGTTCTTCCGCTTAAACAATATAAAGAAGTTATTCAAGAATTTCAAATTGATTCAGATCTTGAAACATATCAATTTGTTAATAAAGATATACCAATCAATGGAAAAGTTTCAAAGATGATGATTGAATTTAAAGAACCTGATGAAACATCTTGGACAGAATGGACAGAATATTCAAGTTTATATCTTTTAAATAAAACTTCAAAAGGTTATGTTTCAAGAAGAACTGATTCTGGTAGAAAATTATATTTTGGAAATGGAATAATTGGTGTTCAACCAAGTCCTGGTTCTACATTAAAAGTGACAACAAATGTAACACAAGGAGCCGATGGAAATATTATTGCTGGATCTATTAAAAAAGGTGAAAGAATATATGTTTCATCAGCTGGAATTAATCAAATTGTTAATTATACAGTTACAAATCCTTCTCCGGCTATAAATGGAAAAGATGAAGAATCTATAGAAGATATTCGAAAAAATTCAATATTATCAATTACTTCTTTAAACAGATTAGTAACTCAAAATGATTATAAAAATTTAAATGTTATTATACCATCTTCACCATTATCTTCAGATTCTTTAACTGTTTTAAAAAGATCTGATATTAAAGTTAATGATATTCAAGTTTATACAACTCTTCAGTTTGGTGCTGATTTAGTTCCAACAAGAAATATAAAATTAACAATTCCTTTATCAACAACTTATATTTCAAGAGGAACTGAAATTATAATTAATGATATTTCTTTTTATACTCTTTTTGATATGTCAATAGATTTATTAAATTCTGTTGCAAATTATAATTATATTATGTATCAAATAGAAATAGTTCCTTCTTTAATTACTAGTTATTCATCTTCTTATAATATTTATACAGATAATCTTATTATTAGCAAAGATGAAAATAAAGCAATTTTTAAACTTCATTATCAATCAAAATTATCAGATTGTGCTCAATGTTCATGTAAAATACAAATATTAAGTACTAGTATTACATATAATATGATAAATGATTCGACTTCTAATTTTATATATGAATTTGATCCATATACATTAGTTCCTTCAGGAGAAGAAACTTATTATTTTACAATTTCTGATCCGAATGGTAATCAAGTTGGAAAATATTCAATATCAGCTACATTTAGAAAAGAACTTTATGATTTTATGTTATCGAATACATTTTCTGATTCTACTAGTACAACAATATATGATATCCCAGTTATTCAAAAATCTTATTATGATGGAATAATACAAAGCGATTTTGAGAAACAAGTTCTTCAATCTATGATGAACTCCTTAAGTTTTTCTGATTATAAAATGTTAACAGATTTTACAAATGTTAAATTTGCAAACACAACTGGATTTTGTCAAAATATGATATATAATCCAACTAATCGACAATCTGTTTTAGATATAGTTACAGAAAAACCATTAACTCCTTCAGTTGGAGATCGATATATTTTAACTGAAGAAACGACATATGAGAATAATATTTGTGAATGTACTGATTCAACAAATATTACTTGGATATATACAGTTCCGGTTACTGATGATATTTTATATGTAGAAAATCAATCTAAAAAATATATGTTTTCAACTTCAGAGTGGGTATCTATACCAATATATAATATTCCTTTAAAATTAAAAATAGAAATTTTTAAAGATGTATCATATCCTAGTTCATCCAGAGAATTATCTGACTTAATAAGAACTACTTTAGTTGATACTTTTAAAGATAGATTTGGACAAAATATTCATTTATATAGATCTGAAATTATAGATGTTATTCAATCTATTGAAGGTATAGATCATTGTCAATTATTAAAACCAGAAACAAATATTTTTTTTAATTTTGAATTAACTGATTTAACAGAAGATGAATTACTTGAATATACTCCAGAATATATTTATTTTGAAAAAACAGATATTGAAATTAGGATACATATATAATGAAAATTTTACTTAAAAAAATAAAAGTTGATAAAGGAAGATTAAAATCTTTTTTAGTTAAAGTTATAGCTAAAAGTATTTCTGATTTAACTGAGCCATGTTATTGTCCTAATTTTAAAAAACATTATTATGACATATTAAAATTAACTCATTTAAATGTTAAAGATATTAGAGAATTTAATAAGAGAAGATGGAAAGGAAGAAAAGAAGAAAAATTTGATCTTTTTCAAGATAGTATTGCTGATTTTTATATTTTTTTAATGTATTATTTTTTAAATAAAAATGAACAAATAATATTTAGATACTTAATGATTTTTTATATGATTAGACGATATATATCTTTATTTCGAAAAAAATTTAAATATTGTAATAAAGAAGTTTTTAAATATGCTCTTGAAAATTTAAATAAAACTCATTTGTTTTCTCGTGAAAAAACTATAAGTAATGCATTAATACATTTATCTAATGAAATGATAAAAAAATATTCAAATGAAATTAAAGAAGATAATATAGATAAAATTTCTAAATTTATACAAGAGAGTAAAGGTAGGATTTCTCAAAGTATGAAAAGTTTTGCTTCAGTTTATTATAAAGCTTCTGAAGAAGGTCTTGGTTTAAAAACTATTGAAGAACCCGAAGATGAAGAAACTCCATATTATATTCCTACAGAAAAAAGTACAAAAGCAATAGATATTGTGGTTAAAAAAATTACAATTTATAAATTTGTTGATATTAAAGCTCAAGAAAACGCGAGAAAACTTACAAAAATAAATAGTTCTTTAGCAACTTTAATTACAAACAATATAAATAATGTAAAAAATATAGACAAAATTAGAACTATTATTTCTTTGTTTGTTAGAGATATTCAAAATATAGATTCATTATGCGGAAAAGATTTTTATAAATATGTTAGAAAATTAATGTCTATTAAAAGAACAAGAGCTCAAATTTATTTTAAACAACAAATAAATTTATTAATAATTAAAACTGTTGAAGAAATTGGTTATACAGAAAGATATAATAAATTAACTTCCCAAACAAAATTTTTAGTTAATCTATTTTTAGCTTATTATCTAACTTTAATTTTCCGAAATACAATTTGTTTTAAATAATTTATGAAGAAGAAGTTTATAAACTTTTGAAGAACAAAAAATAAAAATAATTTTTGTGAAAAGGGAAATAAAAAATGATATGTGCAATTTGTGGAAGAGAATTAAAAAATATAAAAGGGTTAGCAAGTCATTTAAAATTTAAACATAAAGGAATATCTAAAAAAGAATACTATACAAAATATTTAATGAAAGGGAAAATTAATAATATTTGTAAAATGTATGGTAAGATAGATTCTTGTCAAAAATATACTAAATTTATTTCTATTACTCGTGGGTTTCATAAGTACTGTTCATCCAGGTGTTCTACTTTTGATCCAGATATTCAAAAGAAAAAAAGTAAAACTTGTTTAGAAATTTATGATAAAGAACATGCAATGCAATCTGAAGAAGTTCAAGAAAAACATAAACAAACATGTTTAAAAAATCATGGAGTTGAAAATGTATCTTCACTTGATTGGGTTAAAGAAAAGAAAAAAGAAACATGTTTAAAGAATTTTGGAGTTGAACATCCAATACTGTCCGAAGAAGTTCAAGAAAAATATAAACAAACATGTTTTAAAAATTTTGGTGTTGAATATCCAATGCAATCTGAAGAAGTTCAAGAGAAGTCAAAAGAAAAGAAAAAAATTAAATTTTTTAAGAAAATTTTAAAATACTTAGAATATTTAAATTTAGAATTTCTAGATAAAGAATTTATTAATGAAGGATATTTATATAACTGGAAATGTTTAAAATGTGGTCATGAATTTAAACAAATATGGAATTATATTCAACAAGGTTATTTATGCCCAAAATGTTTCCCAAGAAATAATGGAACTTCAATTGGAGAAAAAGAAATTCATAATTTTATTTGTGATTTAATAAAAAAAGATAAAATTGAATTTAATTGTCAAAATGTTATAAAAAATCCAAATACAAATCATTTTCTTGAATTAGATATTTATATTCCAGAAAAGAAAATTGCTATTGAGTATAATGGATTATATTGGCATTCTGAATTAGTGTTATCTCGTTTTGATTATCACCTTCAAAAAACTAATTTATGTGAAGAACAAGGAATTCAATTAATTCACATATTTGAAGATGAATGGATTTTCAAAAAAGAAATCGTTAAGTCAAGACTTAAACAAATTTTAAAAATTAATGATTCAGAAAGAATTCATGCAAGAAAATGTATAATTAAAGAAATAGAACCTAAAATTAAAAATGAATTTTTAGAAATGTATCACATACAAGGAAAAGATGCATCTAAAATTAAACTCGGTGCTTTCTACAATGAAGAATTAGTTTCAGTTATGACTTTCGGAAAAGGAAACATAAGTAAAGGAAGTAAATCTAAAGAAGGAGTTTGGGAATTGAACAGATTTTGTTCTAATTCCAATTATCATATTCCAGGAATTGCTGGAAAGTTATTAAGTTATTTTAAGAAGAATTATGAATGGAAAGAAATCTTTTCATATGCTGATAGAAGATGGTCAACAGGAAATTTATATCATAATTTAAGTTTTAATCTTGAATATATTACTAAGCCTAATTATTGGTATATTAAGAATTCATTAAGAATACATCGATTTAATTTAAGAAAAACCAAAGATGAACCTAAAGATATATCAGAATGGGTGTTAAGACAAAAAGAAGGTTATACAAGAATTTGGGATTGTGGAAGTTTAAAATTTACAATTAAAAATTGAGGAGATTTATATGACAATTTCATTAAAACCAGATGAAGGAATTTTTGGATTACCTCCTCTTAATGAACTTTATGTTTCAAAACATGTTGTTCTAGAATCAATGCCTATTGCAGAAATTATTCCATGTAAACCAAATTTTTCAAGCGGCATGACTTTATTTAATGTAATACCAGATACTGATACATATGATGATATTTTAAAAAATTTAGGATATAAAGTTGATCACCCAATAAAGGTGGCCTTTTTAGCCGATAATTTCCCAACTGATAGTTTTTCAAATGACTATGGAGAAACTTTCTTACAAAAATTCACAGACGTTGGTAGTCAAGCTATGGGTCAATTAGCTCAAATGACCGGATCACAAGATGCGATAGGAGGAATCACTAAATTAGGAAAAGGTTTTGCAGAAATGGGAAAAGAAGTAGGTGGAACTATGGGTTCTTTAATGTCCGGTGGTGGAGGGATGGTAACTGGTGCAGGCGCAAGTATGGCCAAACTTCGAGATGCAATGAAAGACTCGACAAGTGGAATTGGTAAAATGATGGGTGGAGGAGCTGACATTGTTTCAAAAATGATGGCTGGACAAAGAGTCGACTTTCCGAATGTATGGAGAAATAGTGGATTTTCTCCATCATATACTATGACAATTCGTTTATTTAATCCATATCCTGGAGATCCAGATTCTACAGTACATCATATTATTGGGCCTTTAGCAGTTTTACTATCTTTATCAGTTCCAAGAACTACTGATGGTCATACATATAGTTGGCCTTTTTTACATAAAATAAAATGTCCTGGAATTTTTGTTTTAGACCCAGCAGCCATTACAAATATAACAGTTATTAAAGGTGGAGATCAACAACAAATTGCATGGAATCAAAAACTTGGCCTTGTTGATGTAAGAATTGATTTTACAAGTCTTTATAATAGTATGGTAACTGAAGAAGGTGATGCCAGTGTTACTAATAGACCAACTCTTAATAATTATCTTGCTACTTTAGAAGAAGGAAAAGAAATTAAAAATCATTATGAAAACTCATATGCTATGAGTGGATTACCAAAAGATACATCTGAACAAAAAGAAACACCAAGTGGTATTAATATAAAAAGTTCAACATCTATTGCTCAAACTTCACATGGTATTTCTCCAAGGGTTCCAATAGAGGATATGGATATTTCATCTGAGTTAATTGACAAAACACAAAGTGGAATATATGAAACATAATTTTAAGAAACATCACAATTTAATACATTTTGTGCAGCTCTTTGAGCCGATGAAAAATTCCCACCTGGAACATTTCCATTTCCACCACCCGTAGAAGTTGAATTTGCTAATTGTGTTGTAGCATTACTTAACATATTTGTTGTATTAATTATAGCATTATTCATTCCTCCCATATCTCTTTTTAATTCGTTTGTCATTTTTCCAGTTGATTTTGAAAATTCATTAGCAGTATATTTTCCTTCTGATAATCGATCAGAAGCTTGTTGTTTTGATATAGCTTTTTTATCCAGAATAATTTTTGAAATATTTTCAATTACTTCTGGTTTTAATGGAACTATTGCTTCAGCTGGATTTACATTTATTAATCCTTCACTTAAAGTAATACCTCCTTTATGAGCAGTTTTAATTCCTTTTTGTCTTAAAGCTTTTTCAAATATTGTTTTTCTTATTCGGTCTCTATCTGTTACAGATTTCCCATATTTTTTAGATTGGAGTCTTTCATTGAGTCTGCTAATTTGGCCTTGTAAGTATTTAGATTTTTGTTCTAAAGTAGCTGGTTTTCCCCCAACTAATAAACTATTATCACTTTTTAAAACCCATTTACGACCATCATATTGTGCTTTATCAAGAACTGTCGTTGCTGATATTTTTTTAGCTACAGATTCTTTTACTTCATCTGAAATAGTTTCAACTTTACTTGGAATAGTACTTATCTTTTCTGCTTGTTTTGACTTTTTAAAGAATCTTCCTATGATAGGAATTTTTTCTAATTTACTACGATAGAAATCCCAAGCAATACTTATAGCTTTTTTGATCATTCTAAAAGGCCATAGAATAAAATTAAGAACTGCTTTTGCCATTTTTTTAATTTTTCCGCCAACAAAATCTAAGGTTTTAGCTATATTCTGTCCTCCAATAAATCCTAATATCCCTCCCGTGATAGCTCCGATAGCCCCACCTAATGGCCCACCAAAAGCAAAAC
>JAFCCM010000060.1 GCA_017610225.1 Candidatus Aenigmatarchaeota archaeon
CCCATTATATACTCCAAAGTAATGATCTAAATAATGAACAGCTTGATGAAAGGTAGTTGGTGGAATTAAAATCTGATCAATTTTTTCAGGATTATTTCCCTGACTGTCATAGTTTAAAGTAGCTCCTGTTTTAATTCTATTTTGAACTAAATTGTTTACAACGGATTGTATATCTGAATCATAATATAAACTGTTTACAACTGTAGTCATTGTTTGAAAAGGTTTTCTACAAATAGTTATTACTTCAACTTTACTTCTATCTTTCATATCTTTTTGAGGGTTTGCAGATTTCATTATTAGATTATAATTTGAATCTACATACATAAGATCTAATTCTATTTGTTCAATAGGAATTCCACTTGAACCTAGAAGGCGAATATTTAATTTTATTGGATCTTGCCCGTATATTTTATCGAGAATCATATCATTAGCATCAATGAAAAAATCAAAAATTACTGTTTGCCAAGGAGCTGTAATAGAAGTTGCGATGCTTACTCTTTGTAAATCTGGTGTATAATCTCTATTTTTTATAAATAGTTGAAAATCATAAGTTCGACCTGGAGTCCAGTATCTAGTCTTTCCTGATGCCATATAAGATCCTCCTTTATATTTTGTTCTAAAAAAAGAACAAAAAAAGAAACGGGGTAAAATAATCCCCGTTACTTTTACACATTAATATCTTTAACAATCTTGCAATTTTCATTGTGGTAGAAATCATCAATATGACAATCAAAACAGCAAGTTAGATTTGGACAATATCCTTGAACAATTTTATAAAATTCGGTTCCAAATTTTTCATATGCTTCGTTAAGTATTCTAGTTACAAGACGATTATTAGGGTGCATAATTATTGGGCAATGATTACAATCTTCATCGCATAATTTTAGATCTTTTCTTATATCACTCCTCTTCATTAATCTTCTCCAATACATCCATCATTCTAACAGGAATTACTAAAACACTTTCTGCAGCATTTTCAAGAAGAGCTTTAGCATTAAGGTTTGGTTCAAAACTACTATATCTTGTTACAGCCAGAAACACTTGCCAAGCAGTAGGGAGCGGCGGAGTAGTTCCTTCTGGTACTTCTGGAGCTAATTCAGTTAAAAGTTTAGAAACTCCTTCTCTTCTTTTTTTACCAATCTCTCCTACAACATCCAAAGTCATAAATAATTGTTCTTCAGTTAATCTATGATTAAAACTATCATTAATCATATCAAGAATATTCCCTGTAAATACTTCCATGTATTCACCAACATCAGATGATAGAGTGGTTGCTGCTCCCGTTATGTGAATCTGTTTCATTTCTCCTAGTTTAAAAGCGAAAGATAAAACTTCTTCATTATAATTCATACTTAAACCAAATTGTATAGATTGAGCTCTAGAGCCATCATAACTATTGTTTATAATCATCACTGGTAATATATCTCCGTATTGTAGATTATTCACTCCATTTTGAATAACAATCTCATTTCTCATTCTGGTTAAATCATAAGATATGATTGTGTTTTCTCGAATGATTGGAAGGCCAGTTCCCAAAATAGATTGACGGACTTGTTCATTAAGAACTTCGTTACCAACAAATTTATAAATTTGAGATACAATTCCACAGTAATTCCAAATAGTGTCATCCTCATTTCTTTTTGTAAACAAAGATAAATATGGGGGTTGAAATCCATCCGTTACATGTGATATTATACCACTTGCTTCAGGTGGGAATGTAGTTTGAATTGTTCTGTACATTATTCTACCATGAGTATCTACATATCTATATATACCCTTTTCATCATTACATTCAAGCCCCATTGCTGAAGCTCGTTCCTCGAATTTCATCATTTTTTTCTCCTTCTAACACTTTATGTCCTTCTAACACTTTATATAGATCTTTCTTTAAAGCTTCTTGAAACATAATACAGGTATTATTAAATGCAATTTTTGTTAATATTTTTACTATAATTTTAACACCTGCTGTATTATGTATAATTCCGGTTTCTCCATTATATCTATTTTTACCTATATCTAATGTTCCATCAGCATTTACATATAGAACGAAGTCAGCTCTTTCCATTCTATGTAGAGCTGAATTTCTATATGCTTTACTTGATCCTTTCCCATCAAATATCATTCTTATATCCTCTCCATAATTGCCCGAATATAAATATCTCTCCCATCAAAATCAAAATTATTATTTATCTCTATTAATTTAAATCGATCTTCAAGTTCCCAAAAATATTTCATTCTATCAGGGGTCCAAACTGAGGCATGCGGACACGAAGGTTCATTTAAAAGTTCTGTAGTTAAAAGAATATTATGTGCTTCAAAGTCTTCATCACCTGGAAAATCTTCTGATATAATCATTTTTGCTAATGTTTTATAGTTTGGAACTATAACATCAACTATTGCACCTTTTTCAAGAAGTGTAGAAACCAGATATATAAAATATGGAACTTTTGTAAATGGTACATGTTCTAAAAAACGGTATATAGATACATGATCAAAGTTCATAAAAATTCTTTCCATAAATTCATATGCATCAACAGGACATAAAAAAGCATCTTTGGTATTATCGTTTAACCATCTAGTATGAGATTTTTCTATAAATTCAGGTTTACAATCACTATAATACATTGGATCTAATTGAACAATAAAATGCTTCATAAAATGTGGATCATTTATAGATTCAGAGAAACCAATTGGTACAATTTTTCCTGCAGCAATATTTAAGATTGTTTTGTTGTTGTCAATTAAAAAATTTTTCATTTTAACTCCTTAGTCTATATTATAGACATCAATGTTTAGTTCATCTAAAATGTCATTTGTAAAATCACATACATGCCTTAGATAATATGATTTTGATTCAATAAGTTCTTCAGTTGTAAGATTCTTTATA
Source organism: Candidatus Aenigmatarchaeota archaeon (assembly GCA_017610225.1). The sequence goes on from JAFCCM010000060.1 coordinate 2,888, forward strand.
TCTTCTTTTTTCTTGAAAATAACCCAACTATCTGTATCTATACGATATGTAAAATCTTGTGGATTTAACAGGATTTCTTTCAATCTTTCTTTTTTCATATTATTCATTTTTTATTACCTCACAAATTCAGCCGTAATACTCTTAGTAAAAGGCTCAATATAAAATTTAAAATATCGTTCTCGATCAATATCATCTATATCTATAATTCTTAAAGCAGAATTTGAAATTTCAATTTCTCCATATTCCTTTAAAAATATATTAACTTTTTTATCATTTATAGGAATACCAAACAAAGCAGGATTAGAATCTCCCATAAATTTATCTTTTATTCTGTGTAAAGATTTAAAGATTGATGATTTACTTGCATAATTAATTTTACAAATTTGTTCATAAATTTTATCTATTTGTTTATAACGAAAAGGAACTCCTTTAATGATTATATCAAAGTTACTTGCTCGAGCAAGATACATTTTTTTATCAAACGAAGAAATAAAAACTTCAAAATGATGACGATAATCTAATGGCATATTATTTAAATTAGTTGTGAACAAAACCTTTGTTGTAATTATTCCATCATATTGCCTTAATATAATTTCATCTTCTTTTATTTCATTGACTATAATATATTCATCAATTAATGAATTTGTGGTATTTCTTAAAAGAGATGTTATCCTAGGATTATCTCGCATCATCTTTCCTATTTGAATATTTCTTTTTTCTTTGTTATCCTTTTCTAAATGAGATGTGTTTATATTATGCTTTCTTAGGATATTATAATGACATGCTGATATATCATAAGAGTAAACATCTCTTAGAACTAATCTATAAATGGTATTTATTTTCATATTAAGTTTTGGGTGTACTATAAAAATTATAACACACCCAATCTCCTTTATGACAGAATTGTTGAAATTACATTATCAATTTGTAAGTGGTGATTAATATCTGTAATTGATTCTTGTCTACTAATTAACCAATCAATTACACTTTGCTTACTTGTAAAATCATCAATAACTTTAGTAGTCTGTTTATATAGAAGTTGTAGTGATTCTTTATCCAAATCTACTGTTAAACTTGCTACTACCTCGTTTGCATCTTTAAATTTAAGGACTAATGAATTATCATCTTTTCCTAACTTTGTTTGATCATATGGTAATAATTGGTCATTTATTTTATTACAAAATGCTACAATAAGACCAGTTTTTATTCCATATGCTTTAAGAAATACATTTTCTGAATATTGATAAATAATTCTAAAACCATTATTATAAACATTCATAGATATTGCCGGGAGATCTATAACTTTTTGTTCATCAGCTTTCTTAAATAATTCAACTTTCTTTTTTAGAGTACCATCTTCCATTTGTTTATTTGACTCATGAGGAAGTACAACAATAATATCTGATCTTGGATCTAATCCCCTGATTTTGGTTTTCAATTGTTTTATATCAGGTTCAAATATACTTCCATACTGTTCAAACCAATCTGATAAATAAGATGTTTCAACAGTGATTTCTCCTGAATCTGGTTCTTGAACTTCATCAGATGGATCTGCTGCAACAGATTGAGCTTCTTCAACTACTCCTTCTGTATCTTTAGCAGGTAAGTCAAGATCTGCTTCTGAAAAGATCTCAGGTGTTGTCGGTTCATTCGATTGAACCATGTCTGTTAAATTTTCGTTCATTTTTTAAAATTCTCCTTTTATTTTATTTTCATTCCATTTTTTACTATCTAACTCAGGATTTCTTCTCCATGAGTCAACGTCAACTTCTACATATGCTTCTAAAGCTGCTCCAGCTAATGCTAATAATTTAATAAGATTTTCATATGCTTCTACTGGACCAGTTCCTCCGTTTTCAGATTCAATCGTATTTTTTAACCAGTCTGGAAACTTTTCTTTTGGAGACCATACTCCAGCGTATGCTTTTTCTACTTTATCTAAATAGATTTTTAAGAAAGTTATAAAACTGGCAAGATTAAGAGTAGGATTATTTTTATAATCTCCAAAGACACATGTTTCATAATCCCGTTCTTTAATAAATAGTTTTATTATATCAGACTGTTCCAAATTATATAGACCTCCTTGTTATGTTATTTTTAGTTCTGAATCATGATTACCCATTAATTCCCCATCTTCTCCCCAACCTTGATTTGGATCATTAGCTGATCGTTCAGTAGGAATTTCCTCTTTATAACATTTTGAATGAATTGCTGCTATACCATTGTCCCTTTTTTTACGAAACATTAGTTCACAGACATCATTCCATGGTATTTTCCAGTTGATGGATTCTTTATTTTCATTAAATACTCTTCCGTAGGAATCATATTCCCCTTCCATTTGCTCAATAATAACACCATCTTTTAAAAGAAATAGCTTAACAGGTTGACCAGTAAAGCTATTTGATAAGATTGGTTTTTCACACTTTTGACACATAAAACTAAAACATCCCATTTTTATATAAACCTCCTTCCATCAAAGCCATCCTCTATTCTTTTCCAGTTTACTGCAATAGCTTCTGAAGTATGTATTGATTCTTCATGTCTACATTTTATGATCCAATCATGAACTCCTGGAATCTTATTTATACCAATAGATATATTACGAATTGCATCTTCAACAAACATAGGATTTTGTGCCGCAAGTTCAGCAATACCTTGTTCATCTTCTCTTTTTATAATAGGATATACTGTATTTACAGTTGCTAACTCAACTGCTTCAATAATATCCTCTAACCAAATATAGTGTGGTTCTCTTGTTTCTACCAAAACTTCAGCAAAGGATCTTTGATTGTGAGGAAATCCATTTTTTCCTTGACCATTTAAATGATTGCATAATTCACTTGAACATGGGCAATAGGAAGCATATTGAACTATAACTCCTTGATAGAAATCATAAATACTATGCATATTTACATTTTTGTATAACTGCCCTTCAAATTTACATTTATAATAGAGGGGAAATTCATTATCTGATTTAATTGATTTTTTTGTGATAGGAAATCTAAATTCAAATTTCATAAAACTAGCAGTTCCCCCAACGTTTTTTCTAATATCTTCTAGAATTAATTTGATCAATTTGTGCTTTAGTGGAAGATCGAGATATGGTTTCAATGTTCTTATTAATCTAGACATTGAAATTCCTTTTGTATTTTTATCTAGGTTGGTTCTCATTGAAACATTAGCTATTAGCTGATGAAACCCACCATATTTAGATTCTAATTTAAAAGGAACCTCAACGTTTTCAACCCCAACCTGATTGATTGGAATTTCAATACTTGGTTTATCTTTTTGAATATCTGGTAACTTTGTTATCATACAATATCCTCCGTTAATATTATTTTAAGAATAGATACTTTATAATCATGTTTCCATTTTATAAATTCATCTAAAATATCAAGAGGTTTAATATCATCTTCCATATCCTCTGAACAATGAAAATGAAAATATGGTTTTGTACCATGTATTATATTTTCATTAGTATCACGAACTATATTATTATTTTCATCTTGATAAAAATAGAAATCTGGTTTTTCATATGAACAAACAATTGGAGCTTTACATACTAGGCAGAAAAATTGTTTCATAATACCTCCTTTTTATAAATCTAAATCTTTAATGTTAAATATATGAATCTTTTCTTTTTTAACTTTTATTACTTTTTTGGGGTTTTTATTTGTTACTTCTTGAGTTATATACACAGAATTATAATAACCATTATAATCATTATCACTATCATAATCTATATATGTTGACTCTGTTGATGAAATCATTTATGGTCCACTCCCAATACCGTTAGATATGAATTGAATAATTTAACTGATTCTGGAGTTATATCTATCTCTTTCTTTTCATCATCCAGATCAAATTCAATTAAAGTTCTAATATAACGATTTTTTAAATCAATACAATCTGATTTTGTAGTAAAGAACTCAAATAGATTATTTGGAGCATCATGACCTACAATACATGCCATTTCCATTTCACCTATTCTTTGTCCTCCTTTATTTTTTCTCCCACCTAATGGTTGGAGAGTCCTTTTTGCATATGAACCAATACCTCGTGCAGCTATTTTTTCTTCTGCAATATGAACCATTCTAAAGAAATACATATATCCAACAGCGATTGGATTTATCAAAAATGTTTTTGATAATGGATCATACAATTCTTGTTTAAATAAACTTGCAGAGTATTCTAGAGCTTTTTCAAGGTCTTCAATTTTTACAGATTCAAAAGGAGGTTGAATTAGATATAAATCTTTAATAAATTCAACATCAATAATATTGGGTAATTGTTTTTCAAATTGTTTAGAATACCAGTTATTTTCTGTGTTATCTATAATTTTTATAAAATCTAGCAAGTATTTTTTTAGTTGAGATTGGTCTATATTATTTTTTAACATTTCTGTCATTTTAATTTGGATACCTTCTAATGCTATAGAAAGATGAAGCTCATATAGTTGACCTATATTCATTCTTGATATTATTCCCAGAGGATTTATACAGATATCTAAATGTCTTCCATCTTTTAATTTTGGCATTTTTGAGTGTTTTACAATTCTTGATACAACACCTTTGTTCCCATGACGATTGCCCAATTTATCCCCAACTTTAATTTTTCTAAAATGGACTCCTATCATTTCAACAGCTATACCATTTATCTTTTCTCTTTTATTTTTATATTTTCCAACAAATGAAAATAGATCTAAACTGTTTTCTTTAATAAATTTATCAGCTTCAACTTTTGGTAATTTATCTATTATTATTTTTTTAAGATAATTTTCATTTTCTTTCTGGGTTTGTATTCGTTCCTCAATCCATTTTTTAAATTCTGGAATATCGGAATTCCATTCATTTGCATAAATATTAACCTCTGATATAATAAACTTTTTTTCTGCTTCTAACATAGTTGTTTCTCTAAGAACAGAATAGTAATCATCAGAATTTAAACTTTTAATTTTTGCATATGGTTCTCCAACTTGAACAATGTCATATTCATCCGGAAGTGGTTTATATTTATTTTCGTCTAAACTCAATAGAACTTTATTTGGGGGTATTTTAAATGAAAGATCTCTATAATGAACAGATGTTAGAATATCTTCATTAACCAAACGATCTGAAATAACAATACCATCCTCGTAATTATTTCCGTAATAAACCATAACACCAGTTAAGAGATTTTTACCAAAATTTATCTTTCCATTTTTACAAAAATTACTTTCTGCTAACACCTCTCCTTTTTTAAATTTATCACCAGGTTTAACGTAGATATGCATAAAATCCATATGTTCAACATAGATTTTTCTATATGCTGTATTAAATATTTTAATTTCTCCAGAAGTATATTGAACCATTAAATATTTTTTATCAATGAAGATAACTTCCCCATTCTCTTTTGCTATTTTGGTGAATTGTGTATATTTACTAAATAACCCTTCACATCCAGATGAGATCATTGCTGTATCAAACTTTTTTAACATAATTGATTGTCTCATTTGTGAGGATGCCATCTGTAATCTAGTTTGATCATCATGTTCTAAAAATGGAACCATAGTTACAGGGATTGATATTGGAGATTTATTTTGTTTATTTGTAAATTTTAAATTATCATCCAGATCAACATTGGGAACCAGATTCTGTAATACTCCACAGTTATCTCTGTCTGGAGTATCTACTGGACATATTCTCCCAAACATTGTTGGACATATATCTCTTAGGTGGCTTGGGATATTTTCCCTTTTGAATCCACCAGGACCTAAAAGACTAATCCTTGATAATTTGGTTAATTCTTCAATAGGATTTATTGAAAAATCAAACTGAACTATATCAGAAACATTACAGCCAGAAATTATTTGATTTGAATTAATATTAAATTTTGGTTGTCTAGAAGTTCTATTAGAAAAACATAGATCAAAAATATTTTTTGATAATTTTGAATAAATTGCATATTCAAAACATCTAACTCTTTTATTTGTGAATAGAGTATCATCTATATACTGAATTTTTATTGCTTCGATTAATTCTTCTATTATTGTTGGTTGAGTTAAAAATTTTGCTGTTAGAACATCAACTTTTGGAATTAATTCAAGAGCATATATAATATCTTGTCCTTTTGATTTAGCACTATATCTTGAGTATATTTTTCCTAATTCAACTATAAAATCATCTTGTGTATAACCCTTTGATTCATTATAATATTCTTGTAAATCATTAAGTAATAATTCATATAGATCTGTAGAATGTTCATCTATTTTTAAATTACCAAGGTTATATTTTTTTACCAATGTATCAGAGTCGTAATAAGAAAACATTAATAATGCCAACGGAACCTTTTTTCCCAAAAAACTTACTTTAATATTTGGAACTATTTTATCTTTAAAAATCATTAGGGTTGCAACATTAGTTCTTAATTTAATTGATTCTCCCCTTGTTACAATTGGAATATCAAATAATTGAAACAGGGGGATTTTCTTTCGACCATTTATCATAATATAATTACCATCAATTAATTTTGGAATGAACATACTAAGATCTATTTTTGCGCTTCCTTTTTGAAGTTGTATGGATAAAGTCTGTTTTATAGTTTTTGATAATTCTCCGGATGAAAACCTGGAATCTTTTAAACCTAATTCTATTATTTCAAAACCAAGTTCCTTTACTGGTTCCAGTATTTGTGTAACAGTATCTAATAATTTATTATAATCAGTTTGTCTTATACCGAAAATACTATCATCTTCATTTATTTTATAGTTAGGATTTATAATGTTCATTCAATTTTTTCTCCTTTTAGTATTTTATCCATTACTCCAGAATACATACCTTTGTATAATATCCCTTGTCTAATACTTCTCTTGGGATTTGAAAAAGCCATAGCAAGAATCCAAGATTCTTTATTAGGCACAGACTGAATTGAAAAGTATTCTGGTTCAATTGTTTCACGCTCTGGTAACAATCTCCATTTTTTATGACCAACCCACATAAGCTGAGCTACTACACATTCATAATGAACATGATAAATACTTTTGTCATATACATGAAATAACTCGCTTACTATTTGTATGTAATTTTTACCAGTAAATTTATGTAATATACCTGTGATGACACTAAGATCTCCAACTATATCTTGCTGTTTCATATTATTATCTTGTGCATCTTTTATAACTGCAGAACCAGATGTGTGAAATGTTCTAAGAACTAATTGTGTGGATCTTTCTCCGAGAGTTTGTGCAGCTATTATTCCAATAAATCTACTATTAATAGTTTTATGTAACTCTCCGTAACATTTATGACAAATATTTGGACTTTTACAAAGAATTGGACTTCTAATTAAAATTCTTTTTCCCATAAGAGCCATACAATTACTTTTAGTAATTAGAGTATGTGTTCCATCCTCTTTTTTCATCCACCGATTTACTAACATATATGCTTTTCTTTTATTTTCAATATCTACTTCTAAATGATCAGTAGTTCCACAATCCTCTATAGTTCTGCTAAGTTGCAGATTTGTACATGTAAATATTAATTTTCTTGATAGATAACCACTTGTACCTGTATTTAAAGCAATATCTAAAAGCCCTTTCCTACATCCATATGTTGAATAGAAGAATTCTTCTTGATCTAAACCATCAATTAAATTTCTCTTAATTGGGAAAGGTAATATTTCACCATCAAAATTTGAAATGAAACCTCGTGTTAAAATTAATTGTTTAACTTGATCCCAACTACCTCTCGCACCAGAATCAATCATATATGAATATTTAAAATGTTTTCTTAATTCTGTTGATAATTTTTTATCTGAAAGACTAATTAATTGATTTCTCACATCTCCAGAATATAAAGCATTTCTAAATTTTTCTGAATCTTCAAATCTACAATCATTTAATGACATAGTGCAACCAAATAAAGTAGCATACTTGAAACCAATCATTTTTATCTTATCAAGAACTTCAATAACTTCTTCGCTTTTATATTTATCTTTAACATCATTTAATATCACCATTAATACTTTCTTATTAACCACTGTATTAATAACTGGATAATCTTCTGGTAAACATGAATTAAAAATCCTTTGAGCTTTACTTATTTTTTGATTTTTATAGTTGATGATTTCTTTAAGATTATCAAAACTATTATTAGTTAAAGTATATATACCTAAAATTATATCTTGACTAGGAACTGTTGATAAATCTTCATTTGATGGGTTGTGTAGATTTTCTGTTATAAATATTTTGTCTTTTATTTCTTGTTTTGATATGTCGGTGATGGGAATATATATAGCCATTTGATCTCCGTCAAAATCAGCGTTAAATGGAGAACATACTAAAGGATGTATTTTAATAACCATATCTAATGTCATTTTTATATTAAATCCTAACATACTAAGTCTATGAAGAGAAGGTTGTCTATTAAGAATACAAACCTCTCCATCTATAACTTCTTCACAAACTCTGTACAATACATTTGATTTTAATTTAATACATTTATCAACGAAGTCAATAGCATTATTTAATAACTTAAATTTTCCCATCTCAATTATTTTTTTGGAAATTTGTAATTTATATATTTCAAGAATCATAAAATAAGGTAGAGCACATTCATCTAACTTAAGGGTTGGGTCTGGAACAATAACAGCTCGACCAGACAAATCAATTCTTTTTCCAAGAACATTTCCTCTTATTAATCCTTCTTTTTTTGCCATTTTTTCTAATAT
>JAFCCM010000132.1 GCA_017610225.1 Candidatus Aenigmatarchaeota archaeon
AAGAATACGATAAAAGAATTTCAGATTCAATGAAATAAAGAACAAAAGAAATTACTATGAAAAACAAGACATGTAGAAAAATTACCTCTTCTTTCTTCATATTCTAGATTTATCTTGTAATATTTTATCCCTTACCTTTATCTTCTAATAGTAAAATAATTTCTATATGAACAAAGAACAAATGAACAATATATTCATGATATCAAAAGTATTCGCAAGTCCAAAAAGGATTCTATTGCTGGAGATGTTAAGCCAAGAACCATCTGGGTATACAAAAATAGAAAACTGGTTTAAAATGATAGGTGTGCCAACAGGTTCTTCAGAAATTTACAAACATCTTGAAATTCTAATAAATAATGGATTTATTTCACAAAAGAAGAAATTGAAACGTGGTGGATACACAATAACAAAGAGAGGTATGGTTGCTGTAGAGAAAATAAGAGAAATATCCACGACAGAAGCAAAGGTTCCTAAGATTAGGATGGAGTTCTGATAAGCAGTTCTGCGGTTAGATATTATTTCTTCTCACACTCTTCTTTCATCTTCTTTTTATCAAGACATTTTTCATCATAATATACATACCTTCCTTTGAAACCAATCTTATAGAAGTTCCTCTCATTATTCAGATATTTAGAATCATTTTTAAAACATGTTGACAGATTATCCAATGCTATGTGAAATAACCATTCACTGACAGCTTCAGCTCCACCGAAGGTCTTTGATACGTAATTCTTTAATTTTGTTGTATAATGATGGTTCTTTGTTCTATGATTTACAGATTTATGTTCCATGTTATCATCTATCCATTCATGAAGTTCTTTATATTTCTTATCAGTTCTCTTCTTACTGATTGCACAATGGATTTTTACTGAAGGCATAGAAAAACATAATTTTTATGAAGATATAAAGTGTTGCGTTTGGGATTTAGAAAAAAGAGTTAGGATTTGTGATTACTCATTATTCCCAATCTCTCAATGTGTTTCACAAAGTCCTTCTTGAACAAATCATCCTGGAAGAGCTTGTTCATGACATTATCAGAATTTTCCCTTTCTTTTTTGATTTCCATAGCAATTTTAGTATCAAGTACTTGGGAACATTTGTAACAAAACTTTGCTGTAGCAGGATTTATCTCCCCACAGCGTGGACAGGTTCTTGGTTTCAGTTCTTTATTCTTTTCTTCTTTTTTCTGGATAAGCCCTTTACTCATCAATAATTTAGTTTCAATGTCACGCTGAGAGAGGTGAATATACACGGCAGTCATTGAAGAATCCTTGGACCATCCAGCAAACATTCTCAATTCACTGTCGGTCATTATTTTAGCCAGTTCTGTTAAACGTGAATGACGAAATAAATGTGGATAAATTCTCTTTTCTATATTTGCTCTTTTTCCGATTAATTTAACTGTTCCTCTTATCCCTTCATGTGTTAGTGACCATGGTTTTCTTGTCTTCTTGGAGAGTCGCAGTGAAGTCCATAAGGGAGAGTCCTTATCATTCTTTGATGGGTGGTTGTTCAACCAGTTCCTCAGATAAGGGACACTATCTACTAAGGGTAATTTACGCATACCAGTCTTGCCATCAACCGTTATTCTCATCACAGGGATGTTGTCATCAATTTCAACATGCTTTATTTTCATTGATAACAATTCTCCACATCTCAATCCACCTTCATATAACACCATAATCATGGCAGAATCTCTGAAGTTATCGCAATGGTTGAGCATTTCCTTAATGTTATGTTCAGAAAGTATCTCTTCTGGGAGTTTACCTTTACCATTTTTACCTGTTCTTGTCTGGCTTGATGGAGCGTATCTTTCTTTCAGAGAAATCGCAAATTTTTGGATATCATTCTTAGTCATATCCTTGAAGTTCTTTGGTGTCTTTGTGCTTAACATCTCGAGAATGAACAAGTAATGTACCCTTGTGTTGTCACTGAAGTCGTTTGCTTTCAACAAAGTATCAAACTTCTCTATATAACCCTTGTTGTAGTGAACTATCTTAGGTGAAGTCATTATTCTATTGTAGAGCATTTTGGCATTATTCTCGGCTTTTCCCATGTTTAACACTGATTTTATTTTAACACAAGATATATTAAGAACAACCTAATATTCTGTGCTAAGTATAATATTACCCATGTTTATTCCGGCAAGAGATCCAAGAAATTCATTCTGACCTAATCCTGTGAATTCTGAAACTAATATTCCAGCTTGAGATTCACCAGCGCCAGGTAATATCCCAATAAGAAGTCCAGCAATCAGACCAGAAATAACTATTTTGGCAATACTACCAGTGTTCACGTCCTCACTTACGATTTGTTTAGGAAACTTCACGCCTTCTTCCATACACATAACTAAACCTGCGATTCCAAACATACCTGTGAGAGAGGGAAATAATGCCCATTCAGAACTAATGATTGTCGAGTTTAGACAAAGTATACCCCACAATCCAGAAACCAGGTAAAGAAACAAAGATAACAATCTTCCCCTCCAAGTCTTTTCCATAAATATCATCCATCCGGCAAGACCAAAAAGAAGAAAATGAAGATAAGGATAAACAAAACTGTTGAGAATAGGAATAAACCAAAGAAGAGCAGGTAATGTGACAACACAAGCAAGAAGTGTGAGAAGAGCACCAGATAAACTAATAAACAAAGCATCCATACCTTTACCTTCAAGAACCATTCTGTGCCCAGGTAAAATATTAATAACAGTGCTAGGATCAGGGACAGAAAAAAATATAGTAGGAATGTAGTTGAGGAGAATATTACTGACCATGATGTTGATGACCAAAGCGAGAACAGCTTCTGAAGGAAATTGGGAAAGAAATGGGATGAAACTAACAACAAGAACGAAGAACTGGTTAGGGTGAATACCCGGGAGAATACCAGCGATTACTCCTAGTATTATTCCTATCAAAGAGAAAATTATTATATACAACATAGTAATTGATTTTGATTTCTGTTAAGTTTAAATTTCCTCCTCCACAAATTAACATTCATGATACCAGGAATGAACCCAAAACAATTGGAAGGTATGCTCAAACAGATGGGAATGAAGATGGATAATATCTCAGCAACACAGGTAGTCATCAAAACCGATAATGGTGATATAACAATCAATAATCCTCAAGTCGTGAAGACAACAATGAAAGGTCAAGTTGTTTATCAAGTCTCTGGTAATGCAGATGAAGCAACATTCAGTGAAGAGGATGTGAAACTAGTTATGGAACAAAGTGGAGTTAAAGACGAAGAAAAAGTCAAAAAGGCTTTACAGGAATCAAACGGAGAAGTAGTAGAAGCAATAATGAAACTGAAATCCTAACTTTCTTTTAATTTCTTTACCAACTGAGTATATTCTGGTTTAGTTAATGTTAGACCAATCATCACAATAATAGTAGTTGCAATCGAAATATTCCTATAATCCTGCAAGAAAAATACAACTATCAATATTACACTCAAAACAAGGCTTACTTTCCAGACATAATCACTAAATTTCTCAGATCCTACCTTAAGACCTTCACTCAGGAGAACGAGTTGAATCATGCTAACTGAAAAACCAATCATCACTCCAAATAAAGTATATTCATCAACAACTATTTTATCCACAACTACTGCAAATGAGATCAAAAACATCAGTCCTATGGTGACCCACTTAATCCATTTATTGGATTGTTTAGTTGTGAGAGCTGAAATACAACAAAATACGACTAAGATGAATGCAAACACATGTGATGAAACCACACCTAAAAATAACAAAGACTCGATAATAAAAATAGATAGAACAATACCAACGATTTTAGTTTTTTTGAACCTAACAAAATTGTAAACACATGAAAGAATAGCAAGTCCACCCACGAAATAAACTGATAGATTAAGTAAGCCTTTATTTTCAGGTTCAACATCTTTTCTTTCAATTATTTCAACATCAGGTAATTTTCCACTTCTAAG
>JAFCCM010000133.1 GCA_017610225.1 Candidatus Aenigmatarchaeota archaeon
ATACCATAATTTAATATCTTTACTAGAATCTTCATAAGTATGATTAGCGTCAATATATATAAAATCTAGAGAATTATCTTGAAAAAGATTTACAGCTTTATCTCCAGACATACGTAACATAAAAGCTCTATCTTCATATCCTGAAATATTCTTCATACATTTTGAATAAATGTTAATAGGATTCTGTTGATTTGATATATCATTATATTCTTTAATTGATAATACTTTCCAAACATCAATCATATAAAGTGTACCATTCCAACTATCTAATATTATTTTTGAAAAGTTGCCTTTAAATACTCCCAATTCAACACCTATACGATATTGGGAATGATTCAAAAGATTAGGAAATTCGTTTCTTGTTATTATTTGCATTAATTTCTCTATTGAAATTTGTAGCGTATGATTACTACACCAGAACCACCAACTTTACCACTAGGAATTGTGGATTTTGTCCCTCCACCACCTCCACCACCAAGACCATCTGTACCAGCAACAGCAGCACCATCTAATCCAGCACCTTTTCCTCCTCCTCCACTACCACCTACTCCACCAGTTCCAGTATAATCATTTTTAGATCCTCCTCCACCACCACCGGCATATGTAATAGTAGATCCTGTAATACTATTTCCAACACCATCACCACCATCACCACCATTAGTAGAAGCAACTGTTCCAATTTTACTTGCTCCACCACCACCACTTCCAGCTACAGCACCACCATCAGCACCATCATATCCTTGTCCAACTATTCCTGTTCCACCAAGAAAATCATTACCACCACCACCACCACTTCCTCCATTATTTCCATCTTGACTACCATCTCCACCAGCACCACCACCAGTTGATGTATAACCCAATACAGATGAATCATTACCATCTGTAGCAATATCTCCACCTATACCGATTACTACAGAATATGTTTGTGGAGTAATTGTCTCATTTGTATCAGTAAGCATACCTCCAGCACCACCTCCGCCAGCTTTATTACTTCCAGCATTACCACCTCCTCCACCTCCACCGATTATGAGATAATCAACAACACCATCTAATATTTCAAAGTAACCAGCTTCTTGTGTTTCACTAACTACAAAATTACCATCAACAGTAAAAGTATGAACTTTATAATCATCATCAGTTGTAATGGTTCCAGATGTATTAGAAGCAAATAATCCTCCACTAACAGGATTGACAAACATCCAAGTTTTAATCATGTTTTTCTCCTAAAATTAAAGTGAAACTTAGCATTATACTAAGTTTCACTTTACATACTAACTATCCAGCTACCCAATCACCAAATAATGGAATACAAAACCAATCATAACCTCCATCTGATGCTTTAAAAGTAAACATAGAACAAGATGTACCAGTTACATAACCACTGGCAACACCAACATAACCATCATCAGAACCCGCTGTTCCAGACAGATAAATTTTATCAGCTTGAGCCGAAGGACATCTTAATCTAAAATATTTGGCTCTTACTGCTGGTAAAACACAAACAAAAGCTAATCCTGCAGCAGCAGTTGGAAGATCAAGAATACAATCAGCATCAGTCATTCCATAATTACTAATAATTGTACCTGAACAATCAACAGATGTTAATGTACTAGATGATGTTTTAAAAACTTCTTTATTAAGACCTCTAATAGTTCCTGGTGTTGTTTCTCCAATAGATCCAGGACTTGTTAAATCAATACCTGATGTACCAGAACTTCCACTAGATCCTGATGTACCAGAACTTCCACCTCCACCAGATGTTATACTAGCTTTACCAGTTATAGCACTATGAAATATTATAGTTAAACTATTACTAGTCGCAAATTCTATTGATTTTGGCAATATTGAATAATTACTAGAATCTGTTACTTCTACATTCACATATTGACGTCCAATATTATGTGTAACAGTCCATGTAGCAGATGATGATGATTGTGTGTGTAAAAAATACTCTCCAGATACACCCGAACTACCTGATGTTCCAGATGTTCCAGAAGTACCTGTTGTACCTGATGTTCCAGAAGTACCTGTTGTACCTGATGTTCCAGATGAACCACTAGTACCTGAACTTCCTGAAGCACCTATATTACCACTAGTGCCTGATGTTCCAGATGAACCACTAGTTCCTGAACTTCCTGAATTACCTGTATTACCACTAGTACCTGATGTTCCAGAAGTACCTGTTGTACCTGATGTTCCAGATGAACCACTA
>JAFCCM010000061.1 GCA_017610225.1 Candidatus Aenigmatarchaeota archaeon
ACTTCTGTAGCCTCATCATCACCAGTGAAATTTTCTGCTGCATATGTAACAGTTATATTAAAGCTACTAGTATCATCTTTAGATCCTATTTTAAATGTTCCATTATAAGGTCCAATAGTATTTTTTATTGTAACATAATTATTTCTAGTAAATCCATTTACAGTTAAGGTTGGTATTTTTACTGTACCGTCTCCATTATTGACAGCTACTCCACTTAATGAAACAGTATCCCCATTTATTGTATCAGATGTATCTTTTAATTGAAAGTTTTTAAATGTATAATCTTCATCTATTTTTACTGTTTCAGTATCATATAATGCATTAATTGTATCAGTATCCCCAGATACAGCCTCTCTGCCACTAATTAAAAAAGCCTTAGAATATCCACCGCTTTTTAATAAAAATGATATATATAAAGCATATATTTCACCTGGCATAAAATGTCTTTTATTTACTATTGTTACTTCATCTTTATAGCTCCCTGTTATACTATCACTTTCTAATCCAATAATATCACTATATATCCAATTTGTAGTTATTAAATTTGCATACTTTTGATATTGTATATCATCATATCCTCTAAGATTTCCAATTAATAATCTATTATTATTTATTATAAGTGTTTTAACTTTAGAATAATGAATATTAGGAACTAATATTTGAGATACATCAATTTCAAATGATGATAATGAAGTACCTGAATATTGTATAACTATCTCACTTCCTGTTATTGTATATATAGATGATACTTCTGCTGATACAATCCCACCTATCTGTTTTAAGACTAATAATCTAAATTTACTATATTTAAGATCTAAATTTGATATATTTAGTATTATAGATTTTGATGTTATAGTTCCTGCTTCAGACCCATCTTTTTGTTTATAGGAATATCCTGTAGTTCCACTAGCATCGTATCTTATATTTTCACTATCAACAACTGATATAGGAGAAGATATTCTACTAGAATTTGTATAATCATCATTAACTATTTGATATTGTATTGCAAAATAATATACTCCTGATTTAACATCTCCTCCTATAGCAGATACTCCATTTAATGTAAAAGTAGGTTGACCAAATTTAGGAAAAAGTTTTATTATTTCTAATTCATTTTCTGATATATTACGAATACCAGAAGTTAATGTATAATCATTAACATTTAATAAATAAGGAACATTACTTGTATTAGATATACCATCACACCATGCAATAATTAATTCACCTTTATAATTATATCTATATACACCCTCTATTGGATTTGATAATATATGCCCAAAATAATCAGATCTAATAATAGAAGTATATATAGCACTAGAGTATATTCCAATTTCTGTAGTAGTATCATCTGTAGAAAACACAACAAAACCTGTAGGTAAAGGTATAACTCCAAGTAAATTATATGTAAGAGTTATACCTAAATCTTCAAATCCTTTTTCGTTTTCTATAGATTTAAAACCATTAGATAATAATATATTTCTAGCATCTCTCCAAGAGCCAGGAATAGCATTACTACAATCTTCATCTCTTCTTAAACCTTTTGTTAATTTCATAGTTTATTTATTAACTCCCAATAGAAAATAAAGGATATGTGTTTTTGTTATCTTTTTAAATCTTATTATTCATCGCCTTCATTACGACCTTCTTCTTTAGAATCTTTATCTTTAGATCCTGAGCTTCCTGTTCCTGTATTACTAAAACCTATTTTCTTTCTATATAGAATAAAAGCAATAGCTCCTATAACTACACATATTAATAATATTATTCCTAACATAACTTTTGTTTTTAATTATTATTTATTTATTTATTTATTTATTTATTAACAACTATCTGTTTCAACTTTTAAATAACCATTCCATATAGTTATATCTTTTTGAGTTATTGAAAAATATATAGTTCTTGGTCCATAACAAGATGAAAATTCTTGTTCTGTATCAGACCATGTTTTTAATATATTGATTGTTAATGTTGTTCCTCCAGTAGTGACTGTATCTCCTACTCCTCCTAAATCTGTAAGTTTATATGTTAATGTACCTGTTCCAGTATCTAACATAGGAGATATTATAAGTTTTAAATCTGTTGCATTTATATTTTCATCTTGACTTATAAGTGATGTTACTGTAATTGACCAATTTGGTGAAGCATCTGCTGTTTGTATAGGAGTACTTGGAGGACTAGTTGGACTATATGTTCCATAATCTGTTGTAACTGTTACAGAACTTATAGCTACAGTATATGCACCATAATTTTGAAAGTCTAGCATATTATCTTTACTCCCTTTATATCTTGAGTCAAAATACCCATCTACTGCATCTGAAAAACAATCTACTAAATCACCTGTAGTTGGATTTACTGCATCTACTACATCTTGTAATGTGAAATCTGTTGTATTTGGTACTACTCCCATATCTTATATATTTTCTAATTTATTAAGTCTTTTTTCTAATGAATCAACTTTAATTAAAAGATATTCTATATAATCTACCGTTTTTGTTTTTGAATCTTCTCTTTCATGTACTAATTCAGGATAATATTTTTCTAATTCTTGAGCAGAAACACCATATCTTTTTGTTTTAAACTCATCATCTATAAAATTAAATTCCATTAATTTAACAACATCTATATTAGTTGAATCAATAGGAACTATATTTTCTTTTAGTGTAATATCAGAACTTAATAGAAAGTTAGTTGCAGTTAAACTGCCACTTGTTTCATCATTTGCATTATTTAATAAATAATCACTATGTGCTTGACTATTATCAGTACTATGTGTATATGCGTCATCCCACTGTCCTTGTTTTGCAGTTGTTGGAATAGAATATCCTGCTGTATAAGATAAAGTTATTGTACCATCATCTGTAATTGGAGCACTTGCTTCTAATCCTGTTGGTGTATTAATTCCAATACTTCCAATTGTTCCATCACCCTTAGTGCCTATTGTAGTATCCATGGCACTGAGTTTATCATATAATGCATTTCTACTAGCTCCATTAGTAGTATCACCATTCCATCCAGTTGGATAAGCTACATCACTTATAGAAGCTCCTCCACCTCCTGCTGGTTCACTCCAATTCCCATCTCCATTTAAATAATATGTAGCACCTACACTAGAATCTGGTACTAATCCTCTAGTTGTTCCATTATATACTGAAATTGTAGCATTGTCTCCTCCACTATTTGTAATTACTCCAGTAGCTGCTGTATATCCAAGATCACTAACTGTTCCACCTGCTGCACCAGGAGCTACTGCCCATGTTCCATCAGCTCTTAAAAAATAAGTATTTCCTAGTCCATTTGAACCAATAACAAGTCCCCTATTTGTACTACCTGTTGCAAACAAACTAATTGTTGCATCTGTTCCCCCACTATTAGTTATTACACCAGTAGAAGCAGTATATCCTAAATTACTAGTTGTACCTGAACCTCCTGCTGGAGTTTGCCATGTTCCATTATAATATAGATATTCACCAGAGGATCCTCCAGACGGAACATGTTTTGCTATACCAGTACCAGCATTATGATCAAATGCCCAATTTGACGATATAGGTATTGTTGTAGCACTATTTATAGGACTATCGTGTATATCTATCCACGCAGGATCATCTGCTCCCATTTGAAATATCTGACCTTGTGTTCCTTTAGCTAATCTTTCATTGGTAGAAGCTCCTCTAAATATAACATCTCCTCTAGTTGTAGTAGGAATTATATGTTTTCTTGCTTCTTCAATGCTAGTCATTATAGGAGTACTTCCTGTATCACTACCTAATGCAAAATAATATGTTGCTGCCCCAGTATCTAAACTAGTTTTAAGTATTTTAGTTGCATCTTTTATCTTTGTCATATCTATTTAATCTAAAAATATTTTATAATTTGTTGTAAAACCTCTTTTTTTATCAAGAAGTTGCATATGTTGCGTTGGTGGTTGATATTTAAAACCTAGTCCTAAAGCAAAAGCATTAAATCCTATTACACTAGAATTAATTATTCCTCCATCTGTAACTGCATGAGTATGCCAATGTCCAATACATCTTAAATCTGCTTTAATATTTGCATTTTGTTTAAATATCCAAGTTTTAAATGGTATTTCTAATCCACCTATACCGCCTCTATAATTAAAATGATCTCCATGAGAAAACGAAATAACTTTATCAAATACTGTAATATAAGTAAATTCATTTTCTTCAAATATAAATTCTACATTATTATAAGAAGTGTTTGCTATATCTTTAATTATATTATGATACATTATATATTCCAAACTATTCTTATATCCAGTAGCAAATTTCTTTTTTCTACTTAATCTAGAATGATTACCTACTTTACATACAACTATTATTTTTTTAAAATCTCCATTTTCAGATAAATATTTTATACCATTAGATAATAGTCTTTGTGCTAATAGTATTGCTTCTACTGGAGATAAATAATTATTTTCCATTAGTTCTTCATGAATATATCCACTAATCATATCACCTAGTAATCCTAATACTATTGTATCTATATTTGAATTGTTTCTCTCTATATTTATTAACTCTAATGTATTTGTAAAAAAATTATTAATTCTAATTTCTGCAATATCAGGATTATATTCATTAAATCCATTTACTGATTCTTTATCTACTCTTTCTTCTATATGTCCATCACTTAATAAAGCAATAGGTATAACTTCATTTTTCTTTCTTTTATCTTTTTTAATGTTAACTTTTTTATTAAGCTTTAATTCTTTTCCTGTAACATCAGTAATAAGTAATTGTTTTCTTAATAATTGTATTTCTTTTGCTAAAGCTCTATTTATAGATTTTATTTCTAAGAGTTCAGTTTTTACTTTTAATCTACTTATAAATTCTTCTTTTTTCATAAATTTTAATCTTGAGTATATAAGATGTTTTTATAATATTTATTCTGATCTATTAAAAAAGTTCTCATTAACTTACTAATTTGATTAAGTTCATCTTCATCAAAAGCTTGTACTTTACTTCTTGCTATTCTTCTATGTTTTTCCCATAACCTAGCAGGATTGTTATATTCTCCTGCACCATTTAAACTATATCCTTCTACTTTATGTCCTCTTTGTATTAATCTAAATAATATATAATAATCTATTGCTTCTAATAAATATTCATTATTTTGAATTGCTGGAAAATATAATCCAGTTGTACTATCTAATTCAACGGGTAAACTTCTATAATAAAGAACTATTGTTTCATCATCAAATGTTGTATAAATATATCCATTATTATCTAACTGATATGAATAAGTTGTAGATGTCTGATTATCTAAATCTGTATCATTTATTGTATTAATCTTATCAATTCTAGGTAATCTCACTCCATTAAATGAAACTCCTTCTATTAAATCTATTCCTGTTGGAAGTGCTGCTTTATAATCAGAGATAGTAAGTTCTTCTCTTGTTTGCTCAAGTTGTGTATATGCTCCAATTGTACTTACTGCACTATTAATCCAATTAGGTGCTCTACTAATCCAATCAGAATAAGTAATATGAAACCTATCAAAAACTCTAGCAATACAAACTTTGCTGCTTATTTTTTTGTATATCATTGTTCAAACTTTAAATAATAATTTTTATTGTATCGTAGAAGCATATATAATTTATCAACTAGCCCTATATCTTTATTAATAATAATATCTCTTTCAGATTTAAAAGTTTTAAATAAAGTAGTTCTTAATCTATCTTTAGTATTTATAAACTTAGTAGGAACAAACCAAAATAATGATCTATTTTTTACTTTAGCAAATACTTTCTTCCATATAAAATAACTAACTCTAGTATCTGTATAATAAACTATCCACTTTGGTTTATCTTTATTTTCTATTGGGCTATATGTATATTTCTTGCTTAGTTTTATAAAAGTTCTGTATGAAATATCTTTACTCGCATATCTATTATATAAATCTATATCAACTTCTTTTATTATATTAAGTAATATCTTTTTAGATTCATTATAATCAACTTTTAATCTTCCATATTTTCCAGTTGTAAAGTTTCGTTTTACATTTTTTATATATAAACTAGATAATCCATTTCCCATATTAAAACTATATCCAGTTAATAAATGTTCAGATATTCTACTATTAAAAGATCGTATTATTTCATAGTATATTCTAGATTTAACTTTTTTTAACTTTAGTTGTTTATTTCCAACTTTAATTATTTCTTTTTTTCTTTTAACAGATAAAACAAAACTATCTATATAATTACTTACTATATTAGGTTTTTGTAACTTAGCTATAACATGAAGTAATGAGTGATCTTTTGTTTTTTCATATTTCTTAAGTGTTCTTAATAACTTATCATAATTTGGAATATTGTCTTTATTTTCATCAATACATTTATATATATAAAGTAATTTAGAATTAACTAATGTTAATTCTTCTCTTAGTTTCTTAACTCTAATAGAAACTCCACTTATAAAGAAATCATAGTTATTATTCATTATCTACATGTGTTGGTCTAACTTTATCATCACTATCTGTAATTCTTAATTCTCCAGATAAAATTCTAGCTTTTATATCTTGAACTAAATCATCTGGCATAGGAAATTCCATATCATCATGATAAGAAATTTCGGCATTTATGTTATCTTGAGATTCTATACTAATCATAGAAGTAGGATCTTCTAAAGGAGCCTCAATAGATATATAATCAATAGTATTTAGAACTGCTGAACTAGCATATAAATAAATATATCCGTTTCTATAAGTATATCTTATCATATCTGCATTATATGGAAGTTCTCCAACATATGGTAATTCAGATAGTTCTGTATATATAAAAGATATAGTTCCAATATCATTTCCTACAAAATTAAAAGGAATATCAGTATTATATCTAATTGGGGTATAGATTTTGTTATATGTTCTTTTAGTATCTCCTCCAGTTGCAGTACTGCTATCACTCTTAGTTCTAGTTTGAACAGCAACTGTATATCTTTGTTTAAATAACGTTGCATCACTATATTTATTTAAAGCCTGTCTAATTAAAGTTGATCTCTCATGTTTAATTACAACTTTTACTCTCTCTTTAAATAAAGTATCAAATGGTCTATCTAAAGCATCTGCTATTTCTGTTACTATTTGATTTAAAGTTGCCATTATTTCTTATTTAATTTCTTACCTGTTATTAATCTATAAATACACATAACTAGTTCTCTTCCAAGTACTGCAAATACTGCACCTATAAATCCATAGTAGGCTACTTCTATTGTTTTATCTAATTGTATTGCAGAAGCATTAATATTATTTATTTCTGTTACAGACCCTTGAAGCCATTTTATTGTACCTATTATAAATCCAAATATTCCGTATATTGCTCGTTGTACTGATTCCATATTTATATATTATTATTTTAAATTTTTAATTTCATTAAGGTACTTCTGTATATTCACAAGTAGGATTAAAATATAATATTTCAGAAGTTAATCCAATTCCTATTTTTTTAATTACATATCCAGATCCACTAGGAGGATAGTTACTTATCTCTCCTTCTATTGTATAAACATAATATATTTCATTTACATCTAATGTTGGAAATTTACTAGATCTGGCAAAACCATGTAACATTAAAGTAAAAGTATTACTAGATGATACATCTTCTGTAACTATTCCTAGTATTCCTCTACAATCACCTATTGATCCTTCACTTTCATCAGCTTCAGCTCTATACCATTCCTCATCTCCATCATTCAAAGCACATAATTCACCAGAATCTAAATCTTCTCCAGCAATACCTGTAATAAACATACCTGAAAACTTTTCATCTGCTGATAAATTAATATCATATTCAAGTCCTGCATTTTCTCCTAAATTTATAGCTCCTGTTAATATTCCTCCTTCACTTGTTAATAATGTTGCATCTGAATCAGGTAAAGTAAATGTTCTTTCTGCTGTAGTAGGGCCTGTAAATTTAGTAAACCCATTTCCTGTTCCACCATATGTTGATACAAGTATTGCACTTAAACTAGCAGCACTACCTGTTGTATTTTGATTTAATGTTGGAAAATCTCCTGCTACTGCTATACTTGGAACTCCTGTTGCTGTAGTATTTTTTAAAATCCCAGTAGAAAGAGAAGAAAGTATTGTATTATTTATTCCTACTACTGTTAATGCAGTATTTCCTGTAGCATCACCTGTATGTGTAATTACTCCTGTTATTGGAATATTAATAGTACCTGTTCCAACAGTTATATCGCCAGTATCTTTAGCATAGTGAAACTGTCCTATTTTTAATGTAGGAATAGTTGTTGAAAGACCTCTAAGTATAGTTACTACAGTTGACATATATTTAATATTCTATGTTTATTATTTTATTCCTAAAATCTATATCAAATACCTTTATTATTATATATTGTTTACTGTTTAAGCTGGTATTAAAAATCCATCATCTGTAATTGGTTCCCATTCTATATGCCAATGTAATTTACTATCAGCATCCATAACATCACTTGTTACAAATTGAATATGTGTATCTTGTCCTGATTCTTGTACAAGTATTAGAGGACTATTTGGGTCACGATAATTAGCATTTTCTACAACAACACAATCTCCATTATTATCACCTATACTTAAGGGTTGTCCTGTATCAGCATCTTTAACTATAATACTACCTTGAAGTAATCCATTAATATTTCCAGCAGCAGTTGATATATCTTGAGTTGCACCATTAGATTCTAATTCTAACTTTACAGTACAAGCACCTCCACAAGTAATATCAGTACTTGAAACATGAGCAAATGGATTTGTTACTTTGATTGAACCAGTTATTTTAAATAAATCAAATGTTTGTAATACACCATTACCTGTTATTTCTTTGAATTTAACATTATCATAACTAAAATTTGACCATATATTAGCTCTATCTATATCTCGCCATTTACCATCACCTGCTCCACTACTACAATTTATTATTGTCCAATCTTTACTTCCACTATCAATATAATATCCCGATGTAGTATGCCCAACAGAAGTACAATCTATAAGTACTCCCGTATCTGCTCCACTGTTTATCTTATATCCATATGTATTGCCTACTCCTAAAGTACTACAATTAAATAACTTTGTTTGACCACCTGTAAGATTATATGCAATATCTATTTGTTGTGTTGCCCCATACTCTTTAATAATTGCACCAAGAGCTGTTATTGATATACCAATATCACCACCTATTATTCTACCTTGTTCTAAATAACAACTAATTCCTGAAATTAATATTCCTATTTCACCAGTAACACCTATTATCTTATGTCTACCAGTAACACTACAAGCTTCTCCACTAATTGTTAAAGCTATTCCGGTTGCAGGATTGAGTACAACACCTGGTTCAAACCATATCTCTGCTGCATCATTACTTAAATCTAATCCAATTTCAGTATATGTTCCAGCTTTAACACTAATTGCATCCCCGTTACTCATTGCACTAATAGCTGTACCTATTGTTTCAAATGAATTATCTGGATATTTACCTGTATTTGTATTACTACCATCATTTTTACTTACATACCATATTTCTCCACTAAATTTAGGTATATGTCTTATTGTTTCATCTGTTCCTATATTTTGTTTAAATCCACTCATTTTAATATCCTTTAGTAATATTAATAGTTACCGTTCCTTCTGTTCCTCCACCTGTATCTACATCTGTAGCTTTAGTTTGTATTTGAATATAAGGTATATTATTATTTACTTCAAATTCATAATATATTTTAATATCAGAGTCACCTATTGTCTTTTGATAATCACTAGTAGTTTCTAATATAAATTCATCACTACCCGCTGATTCAAATTTAGGTAATATTTGTAATTGATTACCTGTACTATCTTCAGTAGCAAATACAATCCATATACCTATTTTATTATATCCAACACAACTTATTTCAGAACCTTGATCTACCCATGTATCATCAGTAGCACCAATATCTGAAGTAGTTACTAATGTTTCAGCATCAGTATATCTACCCCATAATGGAGATTGCTCTATTGTTTTAGTTACAGACAAACTATAATCAGTTCCTACTTTAGCAGCATTAATTCCAACTTCATATACATCACCACTAGCAAAAGGTGTTCCTCCACCATATACTGTTAATACAGATGCACTATGAGTTATTGTAATTCCGTTTATACCATTAACTAAAATAGCTGAATCTGAACCCCCAGTAGGAATATAAAATATATATTTAATTTGAGCATCACTAGATATACTAGGATATGCTCCACTTAATGTTATTGTTACATTTGATGTATATGCTACACTACCACCTTCTGTACCAATTGTAAAGTTAGCTAATACTGGAGAACCTATTTTATCTATAGCTTCACCTATATATCTAAGTTGTCCTGCTCTTGTTCCATCTGCATTAGCAGCTTCACCTGTAGTTCCTGCTTTTGTATCTAATGAAGTAGTATCTCCAGTAATAGTAGCTAAGTTTCCATCTTCTTTAGCAGGATTAATCTCTGTTCCAGCACTATCTGTCACTCTAGTTATTAATTCATCAGTGTCAATTGATTTTAAAGCTCCTTGTAAATCATCTATTTTTTCTAAAGCTACTTTAGCAGCAGCTTGATTAATATCATCTGTTGCTATACCTACTCTTAGTGTACCACTACCTAATGCTCCACTACCTATATCTGGTGCTGCATCTCTAATATTATCTAAATTGGTATTTAACATACCATTAGCATTAACTTGAAGCGGAGCAAATTCTTGATCTGTATCAACTAGTGTTGTACCTGCATCATTTCGTACTGCTCCAATTATATTAGCATTTGTTACTGCTTCTGTATATGTATCTAATCCTAATATCTTTGTTGTGTTAGCTGTTACTGCAATATTAGTATATACATTAAATGTATCTGTAGCAGCAAAAGTTGCAGCGGCTATAGTTATTCTATATGTACTACCTGCTGGATTTGTTATAACCATAGCAGTTTCGTCTCTCATATAAGTTTCAACTATCTCACCTGCATTATCATATTGAACTACTTTTTCGATATCTTCTCCTATTAAAGCAGGATGAACTACTGGTAAAGTATCACAATCTAATGATGTTGCTGCATTGTAAGATGTTACAAAATCACCTCCGCTTGGTTTTCCAATTAGCATAGCATAACCACCATTTAATTCTTCTACTCTATCTATTAATTCTAATAATAGTAAAGATGTAGACCCACTTGCTATCATAGATAATAACCCAGCTCTTAGTAATGCTGCACTAGCATACGTTGGAGAAGTCACATCACCATATAAAATCTGAATAACATTTGTTCCAAATCTATTTGATGTTTCTTCTTTGTATTTATATATAATAGATACTTCTCCACCATTGAGT